>JAAYXQ010000100.1 GCA_012515825.1 Fibrobacter sp. | reverse complement strand
TAGAAATGGGTCCTTTAATGGATATCGTTTTTATTCTTTTAATCTTTTTTGTGGTGACCTCGTCATTTACTAGAGAAACAGGTGTGGATGTAACAAAGCCGCAAGCACAAAGTGCAAGTCAATTAGAGAAAGAAAATATACTGATTGCAATTACTCGTGAAGGAACGATTCATATTCACGAACGCCAAGTGGATATGGCTTCTTTACAAGATATTTTGAAACAAACGCTTGCAAAAACTCCAGATCGAGAAGCTGTTGTGATTGCCGATAAAGGGGCTGTTACGGGAACTTTAGTTCAGGTGATTGATGCCTGTAACTTATCGGGTGTTAAAAAAGTTTCGATAGCGGCACAATCCGATTAGTGGGTTTTCTATGAAATGGATTAAGCGATTTTTGATTTTTGTTGCAGCGGTACTGTCTAGTTTCTTGCTCGTTTTCTCGGTGACACTTGCAAACTTTTTTATTAAAGGTGATTTTATTCGAACGAATAAATACGTTAAAACGGAAATACAGATTAAGAAACCAGAAGAAGTCAAAAAACAAATTGAAAAGAAAAAGCCCACTCGAAAACCCAGCCGTCAAAAATCCACAAGTCGTTCGCCCAAATCAGGCCCTCGTTTTTCAATGGATTTAAATAGCGTGGGTGGTGCTGATGGAGCTGCTATAAATGATGAACTCGTCACAGGAATTCGAGGCGGGGGCTTTACAAAAGAAACTGGAGACGTCGATGAAAAACCGACAAGTCGTGGTTTGCCCGCGTTTTCTCCTCCGCAAAGCATTAGAGATAATGAACAAGATGCATTACTGCGGCTTTCTTTTTGTGTAGATGTTCAAGGTCGAGTTTATGATATTCGAGTTTTAGAAGAAATGCCTGTGGGCAAAGGCCTTGCGCAAGCAGGTAAACAAGCGTTATCTCAAATGACTTTTGCTCCAGCAAAAAAAGCTGGTCGTGCAGTGCCATTTTGCGGTATGGAACAACCTTTTGAAATTAAATTCCGAGATTAATGTAAGATGATAAACGGACGTAATTTTTTACTGTGACTATTGATATAAGTTATGAAACGCGGAAGTAAGCACATGCAGAAAAGAAGATATGGAATAAACGATATAAAAGGAAAGAGTTTTATATAGAGAAAGAAAATAGGATGAAAGCAATGATAAACAAAAAAAATCTTATTTCAAAAGCGACTTGTATGAAAGCCATTTTTTTCTTTATAAGTTTCTTTTCTGTCTGTGCATTTGCCGTTCAAGAAAGTGATGCTCTTTTAGATAGGGCGAATGCTTTGTATCAAGAAGGGCGTTACCCGCAGGCTATTTTACTTTATCGAAAAGCTCTTGCTCGCGGGGCTGATCCTGTGGCAGTAAGTTTTAACACTGGAAATTGCTTATTCCAGACAGAGAAATACCCTGAAGCAGCAGCGGCTTATCGAAAAGCGGTAGATTTTTCTATGGGTAAATTTTCTCCAGCTTTATTCAATTTGGCCTCTGTTTATTTTCGATTGAAATTATATCCAGAAAGTATCGCCACGTATCATCGGGCGTTAACTCTTGAGCCTACAAATAGTTCAGGTTGGTTATTCTTAGGTGAGGCTTATACACGAACAGGTGATAAAGTGGGCACTGTCAAAGCACTTCAAAAAGCCTACCAATTAGATTCTATCGATATTACCATTGTATACCAGCTTTCAGAAGCTTATATCGCTCTTGAGGACTTTGATCTCGCGATAGACTTAGTGCGTAAGGCTTACACTAAAAATCCAGAAGAAATAGACTTTTTAGTGTATTTAGGAGATGTTTACAGGCTTAAAAAAGATTTTGATGCAAGCGCAGGTGCCTATCGAGAAGCATTAGTGATTCGTCCAGATGATGTTTCTTTGCTTTATAAACTGGCCGATGTCCTTGTCGAAGGAAAACAAGAATATATGGCGATGGATATTTTATCTCAAGCTCTTCAGATTAAGCCTAGTTTTTCGGATGCCGCCATATTCCTTGGGAATCTTGCTTTTGATGCCAAATGGTGGGATCGAGCAGAACAAGCTTATGAGCAAGCTGCAAAACATAAGAATAATGAATCCATTTATGGATTTAAGAATTTGGCTTATGAAGCCTCTCTTCGACAAGATAATTCTGAAGCTCTTCGATTTCTTAAAAAAGCCTTACAATATTATCCTGAAGATCTTACGATACAGGCAGAAATCCTTAATTTAGACGAATAAACTTTTTTCTTGTAAAATGACTCTAAATATTGTATAAAATGATATAGGAGTATTCCATTTTTTTCTACAGCTTTTTAATATTGCATAGTTGTTTTGGAAAAAATTATTGGAGAGAAAATTTTGAACAAATGGAGACGACAATCATGAGCGAAAAATGGTTTTGGCTTTCTGATTGGGCCGCAAATATGGGTATATGGGAAGACGATCTTGTCGAAGCATCGTCTGAGTCCGATCATACTTTTATTGCTTTTGAACAACTAATGAAAGAGCCAAAAAATCTTTACACCTCGATTGCTGGTCTAAAAAGTGCCGATTGTGTTGTGGCTTGGGGTTTTGGATCTTTGTGTTTAATGCTTTCAGCAAAAGATAGGCCTGCTGGGCAAAAATGGATTTTACTTGCACCTGTGTATGATTTTTGTGATGAAGATGGTGGATGGTCTGTGCGCAATGTAGAGATGCTTTCACGTCAAGTTACAAAGGCGATTAAGCCCACTCTAGAAAGCTTTTTAGAACTGATGGGCTCATGTGATGAATTGATTCAAGAAGCGTGGATGGAAACTGCTTTGAAAATGAATCCAGAAACGCTGGCTTCAGGTCTAGATTTTTTGTGCCATAATAAAATCGAAGAACCTCTTGAGAATAAGGGAGAAACGATTGTTTATTTTGGGCGAGAAGACCAGTTGATTTTGCCAGTGCTAGCTAAGAAAATATCTACCATTCTTCCTAGTGCAAAACTTCTTGAACGCCCTAAATCAGGGCACTGGCCTCATACACTTCTTCTATAGTATTTGACCTACTTTGCTTTTAATCCAGTGAACGACGCTTTATCGTTCACTTTTTTTATTCTTGCGATACCTTAATTTATCTAAAATTAGTGGAATTAAAATATAGAGTAAGTATATAGCAAAGAAAACAAGCAGCCCTATCTCTACTACATCTCCAATATGAGTATATAGAGTGTCTCTTGTGCGTAGAGGCATTTTTCTTGCAATGATTTTTTCTTCAAATAGTCCCGTCTTTTGATCTAGATGACCGTATTGATCAATAAATACAGAAATGCCGCTGTTGGCGTTACGAGCAACAGGATAGCCGTTTTCAATTGCTCTGTATCGAATCAGATTGAGGTGTTGTCCTGGAGCAGTACTTTTACCAAACCACCCGTCGTTAGTTATGTTGACCATTATGCGAGAACCATTTCGTATGGCTCTACGTATTTGATCTCCAAAAATAGCTTCGTAACAAATATAAGGAGTCCAATCAAAGGGTTTATAAACAGGGGTTTCTGTTCCTGGTGTAAAATCGCCCTCGCCAAAATCAACATAGTTTAATATTGGAAATACATCATCAAAAGGAATTCGCTCACTAAAAGGCACTAGATGTTGTTTAATATAGCGTTCATTTTTTTTGTTGTGTGAATCAGGGTAAAATAAAAAAGCAGAGTTATACAATTTAAACAAAGGGGCTTTACCCTCTCTTTTTATTTTATCATAATCTAAAGCACCCACAATTAGATTTAAACCATTTTCACTTGCTACTTTTCGAATATGACGAATTTGATCTGGGTGGCGTTTTAGAATATCAGGGATTGCTGTTTCTGCAAGAACAAGCAAATCAACTTCATGCAGAGTAGGAAACTCATCTACGATAGACCATGTTTTGGTAGTTACAGAATCAAAGTAGGCTTTACTCCATTTTTTTGTTTGAGGAATGCTAGGTTGCACCATCGCAATCATCGGAGACTTTTCTGAAGGGTCTTCATAAAAAGGCTGGGCGGTTTTTGCCGATAGAACAATTGTTCCTTGAATCCATAGACAAAGGATAATTACAACTGGAGTAAAAATAAAATAGCGGTATTTCTTTTCTGTAAAAGCTTTTGTGACTAAAATATTAGAAGTTATAATTAAAGCGGTGTATCCAAAAATGCCTATCCAAGAAAGAGCTTGGATGAGAGACAAATGATTTCCTAAAGCGTACCCTAAATGGCTCCAAGGAAAACTAAAATCTCCTTTTGTTCGAGTCATTTCTAAGCCTGCATAGAAAAATGGAAAAAGCCATACTAAGATCGAATGCCCTTTGATTTTTACTTTTTGTGCTTGAATAAAAACAAAAGCGGCTAATACATTATAGGCACTAAAGTAGGCAATGAGTAGAAAAAGTCCTAGTAAAATAAAGCCCGCAGGCCCCACTTTCATTACATTGTAAATCCAGTAATAATTAATCGCATTGTATATTACCCCAGACCAGAAAGTGGCAAAAAGGGCTACAGAAGGTTTTTTCTTTTGTAATACAATAAACCAAGGCACTAAGAAAATAAGAGCGCCTACACCGAGAGGGAGTGGCGGAAAAGCTAGAGCATAAAGCACCCAAGAAACAGAAGCAAGACCTAAAGCTCCGAGAGAATCTTTGCTCTTAAGATGCCTGTAATTCCATTTTACAAAATAGACTAACCATAATAAAAAGAGAGGAACAAAGGTAATCGCTAGTTGAATGATTCCTATGTGCCCATTAATTGTATAATCAAGAGCTAAAAAGGCAAAGGAAACAATAGAAAAGATGTACAGGCCTCGAATGAAAGAGGATCGTCCTTTTTTGAAAAATAAAAACGGAATGACCCCAATAAAAGGCAAAATTTGAGGGGCATAAGTATAGAGCCCTTCGGTATTAGGATTTAAGAATGCGACAAGAGCTTGAAGCCCTATTTGAGTCAATAAAAATACTTTTGAAAATAAACTCATAATCCACCCTTTCCTTGAGGATGGAAAATTAAAACATATTCCCCTTTAGGTGTACGTTCTTTATAGTGAGCTAATAAGGCTGAGGGTGTCTGAATTAAATGCTCTTCAAATTTTTTGGTAAGCTCACGCATGAGAGCGAGAGGTATTTCACCAAAAACGGTTTTAATTTCTTCCAAAAATTTTACAAGATGGTGCGGGCTCACATAAAAAATTAAGGTCGAGTCAGCATTCTCTTTAAGGCGCTCTAATAGATGAAGGCGTTGTGCACTTTTTTTAGGGGAAAAATTTTCAAAACGAAAACGATCTGTAGGCATCCCACAAGAAATTAACGCGGTGATCATGGCACTTGGTCCAGGAATTGCCCTGACCTCTATATTTTCACGAACACATTCACGAACCAGGTTAAAAGCAGGGTCTGCAATTCCTGGTGTTCCTGCATCACTAATTAAAGCAATGTCTCCCTTAGTCTTTAGATAGTCTATATATTTAGGGGTTACTTTTTCTTTGTTGAAATCATGGTAACTTTCCATGGGAGTAGAGATGCTATAATGCTCGAGAAGTAGGCGAGAGTGACGAGTATCTTCAGCCAAAATAAGTGGAACTTCTTTTAGAATTCTTACGGCTCTGTAAGTGATATCTTCAAGGTTTCCAATAGGAGTCGCGACAATATAAAGAGTATTCATAAAATTATAACTGTTTTTAGAATATAAATTAGAAATCAGAAGCACAACCGGCATCGACTGGCGATTCATATTGTAGCGCATTTTCTAGCCGTTTTATCATTTTCTCATGAAACCACTCGAACCTGTTTTCAATTTCATAGGTTCTAAAGGGGCCATACCAGAAAAGATCCAATTCTTCTTCTTCTAAAAAATCTAGACGATGAATTAAATTCTCTTGGCACATGATTTCTACCGTGCTTTCTAATCGAAGGAAAGTATTCATAGGCATGGCTGGCCAAAAAGGAATCATTAAGGCTACACCTAGATACCATAAGCTTTCTTTTTCTGTATTGATTGTTTCTTGAATAGAAACATGGACTTCACAGTCAGCATTAATATCTGCCTTGCTTAAACTTGAATTATAAGCAGTAATAATTTCTGGAGAGGGAGTGATCAATTGGTCATTAACTTTCAAAGAAAAAGACTTTAAGCTTATTGGAGAGGGATGGCTCTCTTTAATATGAATATCGGCTCCAGAAAAGTCTGGGGCACACCCAAAACAAAAAAGAGAAAAAGAGATGAAAATAAAACGATTCATTCGATTAAAACTAATATTAAATCATCAAATGATCATTACTTTATTAAATTAAAGGCAATGAGTCGATCTGTTTATTTTATCTCTGATTCCCATTTAGGAATTATTCCGCAAAATAGCGTCCCTAATCGTGAGGCTTTGTTCATTGAGACTCTTTTATCATGGAAAGAAAAGGCAAGTCATATTGTCATCATTGGCGATCTTTTTGAATTTTGGTATGAATATCGTCATTATGTGAATAAACACCATCTCAAGTTGTATCATGCTTTAATGAATTTGACTGAGTCTGGCGTTCAAGTTCATTATTTACGTGGTAATCATGATTTTGCATTAGAATCTTTCTTTCCAGAAGAATTAGGTGTTCAGGTGCATCAAGAATTGGTGCTAGATATTGATGGCGAACGATTTTTTTGTATGCATGGAGATGGTATTCCTCGTTCAGATAGAGGGTATCGTTTTTTAAGGCGAATTTTAGATTTCCCATTAAATCGTTTTTTATTTCGCCTTTTGCATCCAGACCTTGGTATGGAGATCGCACTTCGTGTGGGAAGTAAAAGCAGGCAAGTGAGTATCGATTGCCCGATTGTAATTGAAGAATATTTAGAAGCAGCTCAAAAAAAGATGAAGAAGCACCAATGTAAGTATTTTATACACGGGCATCATCATTTGAAAGGTATTTGGAATGTTCCAGAGGGCTATGTGGCCTGCTGTGGGCAATGGCTCTTTTCGCTCTCTTATTGCGTTTATAATAAGGAATCAGGGCTCCAAATTATAGAGGTTTCGCATTAGTCTTTCAAACGTTCTTCAGACGTTTTGCGGTAATTCTCGACTTGCTTTGTTCCCCAAAGTTTTCCAACTAAATCGGTTTTGGCAATTTGATCCCACCATTCATCTAGCCAACACCAATGGTGAACAGTCGTATCTTTTTTTTCTTCATCAATCTCTGTAATGGTCCATTCTTGATGCACAGAGAACTTCCAGGTTCTATCGCCTTCAGTTAATGTCCAAACGCGATTTACCGTTTTTTGATAAACAAAAACATTAAGGGCAATTAGAATAATTCCAAGAATCAAAGCAGTTCGATAATTTTTTTTGCTTAGAACAAAAATAATACCAAAAACGATTAAAACACAAACAGCCCCTACATTGTAGTGGACTGTGTAAAAAAGTCTAAGTACATCGAACATGGATTCCCGTCCTTATTTTTTCTTGGGGATTAACTCCGATGCATTAAAAGATAATGTTTTTCCTTGAATAGAACAACCAGTTCTTATTCTTTTTTGTGGAATAGGGAGGCCAAAAGAGGATAATGTGCCCATAAATGAAATGTTGGCATGACTTGCAATGGTTCTAACGTTAATAAAACCTTTTTTGCTAAACGTTAAACTGAACATTTTTTTCTTGGCATCAAAGTCTGCCGTGAGGGTATTATTGGTTTTGGTATCGATGAGTTCGATGCAGCGTTTATCCAAAATTAAGGTCCCGCGATTATCAATAGAGATCATCGGGATGCCAACAGAGTTACGACATGGGAATATTTCCCAAGTACCTTGTTTTTTTGTTTTCTTTTTACCACTAAAGATTAATTTGTCTTTATCTTGAATTAAAGAAACGGAACCTGGAACTACTGGAATATCAAGCAATTTCATGGCTCCTTTTAGGTAAATTAAGAAACCACTATTACTAGGAATAAAACGAAAGGAAGTTTCTTTTATTTTTTTTGTAGGAATAATGGAGATTTGTTGTGTGGTTGTATTCACAAAAATATCAGCATAAGGAGTATTTTTAATTTTAAGCTGTGTGGCTAAGTGTTCTTGAATGCGTAGGAATCCACGGATATCCATTCTTGCTTGTAACGTAGTCATGAAAGACCTCATCTAATAATAAAAATCAATAATTGCAAAATAGTAAAAAAAATAATGATAAACCATTCATTTGCTGTTTTAAGTTATAAAGTGTTATAAATTAAGTATAAATTGCAACGCTTGTTTTAAAGTTTTTCCATCACGAGAAACTCTTCTTATTTCAGGAAATTGTTTGCTTACTTTTTCGCTTAACGTTATTTTATTCTTACGGTCTTGTAAGATAATTATAAGAGAAGAATCTAGTGAAGATAAGCTTTTCATTTCTGTTTTATTTCTAATTAAAAATGATGGAAGTAAAAGTCTGTATTTGTCTGCAATAGACGCTTTAATGCTAGGCGTTGGATCAATGAGAATCAGGGTATCGTTTGCTTTCGTTAATTGTGAAGCAAGAATCGCTCCAGTCCCTCTCCCAATCAAGATAGGATGAGGGTGAATTTGTAATGCACATTCTAAAATAGATTCAGCATCTTTTTCAAAAGTTTTTTCAGATGGTTTTCCTTTGTTTCCAGCAGAGCCTCTATAATTAAATGTGACGATCATTTCTTCTAAAGGATAGGTCTCTGCCAAAAACTGAGAAGCATCTTCTTCGGTATCAGGGAAATAAAGTAGAACTCGTTTTTTATCTGAACCCATTGTCCATCCATTTAGTATTAGTTCATCTGGAAGAATGCAGGTGACGGGTTTGGCGAGTGTATCTATAAAGGCAACTGCTTCAGTATGAGAAATGGCTCGGGGGTATGCGTGTTGCCTTTCGGTAAGAATAAGATAAAACACCATGCAGGCGTAGATTAATAATAAAAGACCTATGATTCGGACTGTTTTAAAAAAAATAAGCGCTAGATTTTTTTTGATATTCATGCGTATAAAATAAAAAAGAAAAACATGAATAGCGAAATTGCCCCTATTTATGACAAATCTATAAGAAAAAAATAGGAGCTCTGTTGAGTGTAACAGAGCTCCTAAGGATGGGATTGGGTGTTCCTAAAAAATAGACAAAAAAAAAGGATAAAGAAACAATAAAATCACAAAAAACCATTAAAGTGTTCTCAAAGCGTTCTTTTTACAATTCAGGTGTTCCCAAAAATGAATAAAAAATTTATAATTATAATAATGAATGTTTTTGCATATTATAATTACCGCACGTATTTAAAAGATTATTACGATTATCGTAAATCGGTACATCGGTATTTCTCTTATAGAGTATTTGCAAAAAAAGCAGGTTATACTTCTTCTGGTTTATATCTTGATTTGGTAAAAGGGCGTAAATCATTAACTCCTCAAATGATTCCAAAGTTTATTAACGCTCTTGGGTTAAGTGAAAAAGAGGGGCGCTATTTTCAGCTGATGGTTGATTTTACTCACGCTGAACAATCTGAATCCAAACAACAAATTTTTGAACAGATGTCAACGCTTCTTCCCAGAACCATGAAGCGTCTAACAAAAAATCAGCAAGAATACTATTCAAAGTGGTATCATGTCGTCATACGTGAGGCCCTTTCGGTTTTAAATGTTCAGGAACAAAATATTCAAGATTTAGCCTTATTTTTAACGCCTCGAATTAGTGTACCTCAAGCCAAACAAGCGATTCGTCTTTTAGAGGAATTAGGCTTGATTGAAAAAGTAGATTCCTATTATCGTCCAGTTCATAAAACAATTTCTAGTGGTAGTGAAATAGCTCCTCTATTTGTTCATGAGTTTCAAAAGCAGATGATTGAACTTGGCAAAAATGCTTTAGATCATTTTACTGTAGAACGGCGTAATGTTTCTTGTACCACAATGAGTATTTCTCCTCAAGGCTTAGAACGTATTATCCGAAAGATTGATATCTTTAGAAAAGAAATTGTCGATATTGTTCGTTCAGATGAGGGCGAGTCTATGGTATGTGAGTTAAATGTTCAGTTTTTTCCTGTATCAAAAGAAAAGGATGTTACATGAAAAAACCATTACTTTTGATTATCCTGTTATTTTTCGTTATTGCGTGTAACGATGGCGGTAAGGTTTCTGGAACGGCTACTGATACCGAAAATACAATTGCAGGAGTGATTCAAAAAACAGATGGTTCTATTGCCTCTGGAGCTAATGTCCGTATGCTTGGCAAATTGTCTGCTTCTACTGCACTATCAAGTACTACAGATTCAAGACCGTTTTTAGAAACAACGACTGATTCTCTTGGTGCATTCCGTTTTGATTCAATTCTTTCTGATACTTTTGATTTAGAGGTCCGTTGGTTATTAGACCAATCTCTAGATGAAGTGGTGCTTCTTAAAAACTTAGTTGCATCGGCTTCAAGTAAAACGAATTTAGGTAAAATAAAACTTCAAAAAGCGGCTTATGTGCAAAGTCTCTTTAAGTATGATACGACTGGAGCATCTATTAACTTAGGCTCTCATTTTGAGATACATGTAGAAGGCTCTTCATATCAGACTAGTGTTCTTTCTGGTGAATCCTTTGTTCTTGGTATGGGTGCGAATGTGAAGGCATTAGTTGTTTTCCCTGCAGATGTTTTCATGATCCAAAAATTAATTGATGCTGGAATTTCTCATACAGATATTTATCAACGAGTTGAAGTGGATATCGTAGAAGGGGATACCTTAAAATTAGATTCTATCGTTTGGAAATTCCCTGTCCAAGAGCCTGTTTTTATAGACTCTACTTTAGGTCGTATAAAAGGACGTGTGATCGGGTTAGATGGTAAACCTCAAGCATGGGCTAATGTACGTTTAATAGAAGATATTTATGGTTTTGGTTTTGCGATGGGCCAAGGGTTGTTTAATAATTTGAATACGGTGACAGATACTCTTGGTTGGTTTGAATTACCCTTCCCTTCAGCGGTAGAAGATAGTTTTCGTATTGAAGTGGATTTTTATGAGTATGGTAATCTAATTGCCGCTGGAGTTTCAGAATACTTGCATAAAGATGAATTGACTAATAAAAGTGATACCATTACAACCGCTGATATTGTATTGCAAAAACCATCCTCTTTTATGGGTTTTATTACCTTGATCTCTGATTCCTCGGATCCATATTCTTCTAATTGTGTTTTGAATAGTATTGTACTTGGGTTTAAGGGAACAAGTCATTTTGTGCGCCAAATTACTTGCTATCCAATACAAATGAATGCTTTGCCTACGGGTTCTCAAGAACTTATTTTCTATACTGGAGATTATAACGTAATTCAGGTATTAAGGCAAGAAAATGAACCCATAGATACCTACATGCAAATGCTAACTGTGAACCTCCCAGAAGGGGATACGCTTTCTCAGCAGGGGATCACCTATACCCCCCCTACCAAAACTAAATAACCCTTGCCGACGTTCAATTATTTTATAAATTTGACTTCGCACTGAGCTATGGTGTAATGGTAGCACAACAGATTCTGAATCTGTTTGTCTTGGTTCGAGTCCAGGTAGCTCAATCTTTTTGTGCCGAATGCTTTTTATAAAGGCTTCTTTTTACCGGATCAGGGTGATGAATTCAGATTTTTTAGACTTTTATAGTAAGCATTATGGTGATCGTTGGCCTTTATTATTAGAGGCTCTTTTTAAAGAAACTCATCCCGTTGAACTACGCTTTTCTGATTCTTTACAGTCATATTTTTTAGATGAGGCGTCTTTATTTGCTGCAAAATGTTTGGATGTACAACCAGGGATGGCTGTACTCGATATGTGTGCTGCTCCTGGTGGAAAATCTTTAGTTCTTGCTTCTCAACTTGCTGGTCAAGGATCATTACAATGTAACGATCGTTCTCCAGAAAGGCGTATTCGTTTGCAACATGTTCTTGAAAACACGCTCCCTGCAGCATGGCACTCTATTATTAAAGTAACTGGTTATGATGGCTCTCGTTTTGGGCTTCATTGCAAAGGCCAGTTTGATCGGATTTTATTGGACGCTCCATGTTCTTCAGAACGTCATGTGATTCAATCTCCAAAGCATTTAGAACAGTGGTCTTTGAATCGAACAAAGAGATTATCGGTGGAGCAAGGCTCCTTACTTGCCTCAGCGGTAGATGCACTTGCGCTAGGGGGTGTTTTAGTTTACAGCACTTGCGCTCTTTCCCCTTTTGAAAATGATGCCGTTGTTGAAAAGATTTTAAAAAAAAGAAAGGAGAAAATTCGCGTGATGAATATTTCTCCTTCGATTGATGGCTCTGATAGTACTTCTTTTGGAGTACATATTTTACCAGATCGCTCTGAAGGGCGAGGCCCAATTTATTGTGCAAAACTGGAAAAAATCAGTGATTAGTTTTTCTAGTCTTCAGCGAGTTCAAAATCGGATTTTGTGACCCCGCACACAGGGCAAACCCAATCATCTGGAATATCTTCAAAAAGAGTGCCTGGAGCCACACCAGAATCTGGATCTCCGTCTGCTTCATCGTAGATATAGCCACAAACAGTACAACGGTATTTTTTCATAATTTCTCCACTGGATTAAAGTTTTAATCAATATACGCTTTTTTTTGTTGATTGAGTATTCGATTTTTCAATTTGGACTTTTTTATGTTATTTTTTGAATATGAAACGTTTTTGTCTATGGCTTGCCCTACTTTCTGTTTTTTCATTTGCTCGTGAAGTACCCGTCCGTTATTTAACGATGGATGACTCATTAGAGCGTGAAGCAATCTTTGTTAAGTTAGTGAAAGATACGGTATATTTAAGAGAATATACGCCAGAAGAAATTGCTGCAAAACAAGCAAAAGCACTTGCTGAAGCAGAAGAACAGGCTATTATTGAAAAATATGGCGATATAGAGGATTCTTCTTCTGTGAATTCAACTACAGAGGAAGCTTCTGAATCAGTAGAACCTTCGGAAGAAGAAGCGACTGTACCAGAGGAAGCAGTCTCGCAAGAACCTGCTGCTGATGATTTTGAAGCAGCTCTCTTAGTGACCGACTCGCTAAAGGAGGCGAAGGCAGATTCCTCCGCAACAGATTCCTTAAAAGTGGATTCTCTAAAGACAGATTCTGTGCAAGCGGTTGAAGCTCCTAAGGACGTTTACATTCGTTTATTCAAGTACGATTTTAAGAGATTAATTAATGTGGAATCAGGTGAGATGGTCGATCTTACGCTATCTGACTATGAATATACTGAAGAAGAAGAGGAAGAAGAATATATTCCTCTTTATCCTGAAGGAAAAGCCAATCTTCTTGTGAAGTCTATTCCAGAGGCTTGTAGTCTTTTTGTAAATGGTGTTCCTCTTGAGATGTTAACCCCTGATACGATTAAAAATATTAAGCCTGGGAAGTATAATATCTCAATCAAGAAACGCTTAAAGGATGTAGACTGGTGGGGTAATAAAGCGGTCAAAATAAATGATGATTCCTTAAATGTGATTGAAGTAGAAGTGGAACGTCCTAGTACTCGGTTGACGGTGAATACTGTTCCTGAAGCGGTAGAAGTTTATTTAGATGAGTCTCCAAATGAGAATGTGATGCCTCATTATATGTCGGATGTGGTGATTGAAGATATAAAACCTAGTACTGAAATGATGGTTTATTTTAGAAAGGTGGGGTATTTGGATACGGCAATTATTACTGAAGTGCAAGCTTTTATGCCAAATACAATTCTAGTCGAGTTAGAGCCAGTGACAATGAATTTGGGTATTATTGATATGCAAAAAGAATATAATCGCGAAAGGACATCGCGCTTTATAGGTCGAGGTTTATTATGGAGTTCAATTGTTCCTTTTGTGAGTGCTGGTGTTTTGTGGTATTTAGCAGAACAAGATTGGAAAGAGGCAAAAGACAAAAAGGATGCTTATGAGAGTGGATCTGCTTTTTATAATGAAGATACTCGAAAACTAGTCGAAGACAATAGAAAGTATAATGATCGAGGTGATGTAAAAGGGTTTACAGCTCTGGGCCTTGGTATCTTAGGTGTGACTCTTTTATCTGTAGGATTTGTTTTATCGTTCTAAATTAAAACAAGAGAAAGAATTAAAAATCCCAATACATTTAGTATTGGGATTTTTTTGTATAAAAGAATAGTGTTATACCAAGAGCTCTTTTCGACTGAGTAACTGGACACCCGCTTTTTCTAAAAGAGAGATCGCTTCATCAGGGTCTCTAAAGCGCAAAATCATAATGGCGATTTCCTTTTGATTACAGGTGGGGTAAGCATACATATAATCAATTTGTAAAGAACCTGCTGGCGTACTGAGTAACTTGGCAAGGCCGCCTTTTAAAGCTGAAACTTCACATGCAATCACATCGGTGACTGTAGCGACAATTCCCGATTCTGATAGGACCTCTACTGCTTTTTCTGGATTTGAAACGATGATTCGAATTAATCCGAATTCACCGCTATCTGCAAGAGTTAAAGATAAAAGATTGATGTCCGCGTCTGCTAAAGATTTACAAACGGCATGTAAACGCCCTGGACGGTTAGAAACGAAAATAGAAATTTGTGGGATCTTCATAAGGAACCTCCTTGTGTGCGATTATCAATGACTCGTTTGGCTTTGCCTTCACTTCTAGGGAGTGAACCTGGTTCACAGAGAGTGACCAATACAGAAATACCAAGAATTTGTTCTATGGAATGGCTGAAACGTTTATTTAATGCATCCATATCACTCATGCTATCACTCATCATGTCTCTTGAAACTTCCACTTTGACTTCTACTGTATCCAGATGATTCTTGCGATCAAGAACAATCTGGTAATGAGGAAGAGCTTTTTCAGCTCGAAGAAGAGCCGTTTCAATTTGTGAAGGGAATACATTGACGCCGCGAATAATAAACATATCATCGGAACGTCGACCAATTCTTTTAATTCGGCGAATAGTACGTCCACAAGAACAAGGTGTATTTTCAATAGCTGTAATATCTCTTGTTCTATATCTCAAAATAGGCATAGCTTGTTTGCTTAAGGTACTAATGACTAATTCCCCTTCTTGACCGTCGGGTAAAGGTTCAAGAGTTTCAGGGTCAATAATTTCTGGGTAAAAGTGATCTTCAAAAATGTGAATTCCATTCTGGCATTCACACTCGCAACCGACGCCTGGACCAATGATTTCAGATAAACCATAAATATCATACGCCTTAATGCCAGAACGTTCTTCGATATAATCGCGCATGCCATCTGACCATGGTTCAGCTCCAAAGAGGCCTCTTTTAATTTTGAGAGTTCTTAAATCTATGCCCATTCTTTCTGCAACATCAATGATTCGAACAAAATAACTTGGAGTGCCAGCAATGGCAGTGACTTCAAAGTCTTTCATAATCATGATTTGACGTTCTGTATTTCCACCACTGACAGGAATCACTGCTGCGCCTAAAGCTTCTAAGCCACCGTGAACTCCTAAGCCACCAGTAAAAAGACCATAACCGTAAAAATTCTGAACAATATCATCTTTCGTGTAGCCTGTAGCGAGCAAGCCGCGTTTGACGACTTGTGACCAAACCTCCATGTCTTCTCGTGTATAGCCAACGACGATAGGCTTACCTGTAGTGCCGCTAGAAGCATGTAGTCGAACAACCTGTTTCATTTCTGCGGCAAAAAGACCGTAAGGATAGGTGTCCCGAAGATCTTTTTTCATGGTGAAAGGAATCAGAGCGATATCTTTTAATGATTTTATATCAGAGGGCTTTACTTTTTTTTCATCCATTCTTGAACGGAATAAAGGAACTTTTTCATAAGCTAAAGATACTGTTGCTTGTAAACGCTGTAATTGTACTTGTTTTAGTCTTTCTACAGGCATAAAATCAAGTGACATTTCTGGGAGAAAAAGACCATTCTGGTCATTCCAACAACTACTCTTCATTAAAAAAACCTCGTCGTAATGCAAAAAGAAAAATATGTCCTTAATCTAAATAAAAAATGGAGCTTTCTTAAATAAAAAAGGACGTTTTGAATCGTTAAAAAAGGGCGCTTTAAAAAAAGGTCTTTTTTTGAGGTCTTTTTCTTTTAACAACTGGTCTGAATCATTTACTTTTGTATTTTTGAGCCGAAAAACTTTTTGAAGCGGGTTTCCTCTGTTTTTGCGATTACTTACTTTTATTTTGATCTTTATTGGTGTATCTAATGCACAGCTTTTAGACGTGTCTGAACAGGCTTCTGCTGAAAATAAAATTCAGAAGGTTTCTGTGGAAGGTCATGTTAACATGGATGAACGTTCCATTTTAAGCCGAGTGAGTATTCGGGCGGGGCAAAGCCTCTCTCCAATGGCTCTATCGGAAAAGGTTCAATCTAGTGTTTCGGCTTTGTATGAATCAGGCTTTTTTGACGATGTCAGTGCTTGGATTGAATATACAGGAGAAGCAAATGATGTGAATCTTGTCTTTCAAGTAAAAGAATTACCAGCTCTTGATACTCTAATCATAGAAGGTAATGATGAGATTTCGGTGGAAGATCTGAATTTGAAGGTCAGTTTGATTCAAGGACAAGTTTACAGTAAGAGTGCTTTAGAAAGAGATCGTCAGAACATGCTTTCTCATTATCGTTCAGAAGGTTATCTTCTTGCTGAAATAGGGATCAAAGAAATTCCAATTTCTGATAATGAAAATAGAGTCATTTTTTCTATTCGTGAAGGGGAAAAGGTCAAGGTTCGCCAAATTGTATTTTCTGGCAATGACCATATTCCAGCAGAGAATTTTACGGACCATATGCAAACCAAGGTCACTCGTTGGTGGGGTGAGGGAGAGTTTAAGGAACATATTTTTGAAGCAGATCGCGATTCTATTTTAAACGTAGCTCGTCATTTTGGCTTTTTAGATGCCGAAATTACTAACTTCGAGGCTGAATACTTGCCTGATTCCACATGTAAATTTTACCTAGGGCAAACGGTTCGTCCTGATACTAAAATGACTCTCCTTTTTGCTCAGATGAATACGGCTATTTTCGATAAAGAAAATCCAATGCATCTCTTAGCAGGGCAAACAGAAGATCTTTCCAAACACTATTTTAGGCAATTCCGAAATAATTACAATAACAAGGCTCGTGCTCTACCTGTACCAGTAGTTCGGGATGAAGAAACAGCGGTACGTATTTTAAATAAAATCATTGCATATAAAGAACTTCGTGAAAAGTGGATTTCGGCTTTACCTCAAAAAAGCTGGAAAAATGCAAAAATTGACTCTTTATTAAAACTTAAAGATCGCTCTGTTTTTGATGACAAATTATTGGTTCGTTACACGATCGAAGAACAATTTTCTTCTTTGATGCCTTATGATTTAATTAAAACATCGAATGCTATAAAGATTTCTGTGGCGATGAATGAAGGTCGTCGTTATTACATGGGAGGCGTTCATTTTTCAGGGAATCAGGTTTTACCAGAAGCACTTTTAAAACGTATTGTTCGTCTTGATAGCGGAGCTGTTTTTGATTATTATGCCTATGAAAACTTCAAAAAAGGGTTTATGGATGCTTACCGTGAAGATGGCTATTTATTTGCTCGTTTTGATGAATCTAGAACATTTGAATCGGATTCGATTGTCAATCTGAGTTTCCATTTTACTGAAGGGCTTCCTGCACAAGTACGCAAAGTCTTTATTCGCGGTAATACCAAAACAAAAGATAAAGTGATTCGTCGTGAAGTACGTTTGTTCCCAGGAGATACTTATCGTCAATCGGCTCTAGAACGTAGCTTTAGAGAAATCATGCAATTGAATTATTTTGATGCAGTTCTTCCAGACATTAAAGTCGCTGGTGAACAGGAAGTAGATCTTGAATTTAACGTTTCTGAAAGAGAAGCTGGAACAGGTCAATTTAGTCTTGGACTTGCATATAGCCAAAGCGATGGCCTTACTTTTACAACGAGTGTTGCTATCCCTAACTGTTGTATGGGTGATGGCTTAAGTACTGCTGTAAATGCTGAATATGGTCAAGATAAAAAAGGCGCTTCCATCAGCTTCTCTGATCCATGGTTCTTAGATAAACCAATTACTTTTGGTTCAAGCTTAAGTTATACATGGTGGGAAGGAGGAACAGATCCAGATATCACAAGATACGGTGGTAGTGTTTATGTGGGTAAGCGTTTGAAATGGCCAGACGATTACTTCTATGGACAAATTGGATATAGCTGGCTTATGAATGATCAGGGCGACAACATAGATGATAGCTATGTGTTGTATTCTGGTATCGAATCTGCAATTAATTTACGATTGATTCGAGACGATAAAAATCTACCTCAGTTCCCTACAGATGGTTCACGTTATGAACTTGGCTTACAGATAGCTAATCCAATTATTGGTAGTGATTTTGATTTTGTTAAAACGGATGTGACTGTTAAATGGTGGTTCCCATTATTTAGAGATAAGTTGACTCTTCAATTAACTAATGAATATGGTATTATTGCTGGAGATCCATTACAATATCGTACACTATATTCTATGGGTGGCGTGTTAGGTTATGAAGGAATGATGCGTGGTTATAGTGCTGGTTCTATCGGGTATAGAAGATTAGGGCGCAGTTATCAGTATTTTGGTGCTGAATTGCAATTGGGCATTGTTCCAAATACGTTCTATTTATTACCATTCTTCTTTGATGCGGGTAATGTTTTTGGCGATCGATATGATCCAGATGTAAAAGTTTCCAAAAAACAAAAAAATCCGTTACGTGAATGGGATCCTTCTTCTTTGAAAAAAGACATTGGTTTTGGCTTCCGCGTCGTAGTTCCTATGCTTGGTATTATTGGGTTTGATTTCGCTTGGCCTCTAGATCCAGGTGAAACATACGGAGGTCTCCAACAAACAGGCGTTGGCTCGATGGAATTTAACTTTGTCATAGGACAGGGCTTCTAAAAGGAGTACTTATGTGGCGTCATTTATTTGCAATTTTATTACTATTAACCATGACGTCTTTTGCTGAAGATGGCTTACGGATTGCTCATGTGGATTCAAAATTGATTTTTGATGGCTATAAAGGAACTCGAAAAGCACAAGAAGAGTTTGATCGTCAGGTGGCCAAATGGGAACAGCAAGCAAACCTTTTGCAAAAAGAATTAGCATCTATTAAAGAACGCTTAGATAAGCAATCTTTAATGCTCTCCGATGAGAAAAAACGAGAGCTTGAAGCCGATTATGCAAAAAAAGATACTGAGCTTAAAGACTTTATTTCTAAAGTTTATGGCCGTACAGGTGAATTGATTTCTGAAAATGAAAAAGTCAGTGCCCCTATTATTCAACTCATACGAAAAGCAGTCAATGAAATAGCTCTTCAAGAGGGCTATGACATGGTTGTGGATCGTGCGACAGGCGCTGTTCTTTTCTGGAAAAATGAAAACGATTTAACTCAAAAAGTTTTAGACTATTTGAATTCTCGTTAATCATTTCTTCATGTTATTTAATTCTTGTTCTTGAAATTTCGTATAGCCCAAGAGAAAGAGCTACAGACGCATTGTAGGAATGGGCATCTGGCATCATAGGGATTCGGACAATCGCATCACATTGTTTTCGAATAAATGGAGGTAAGCCTTGGTCTTCTCCTCCAACAGCAATTACAATTTGCTTTTCAAAATCAAATCCAGCAAGATTAATGTCTGTAGCGGCATCAAGACCAACGATTTGATACCCCGCTTCTTTTAACTGTGCAATCACTCCCTCTAAATTATTAGGTCTACAGATGCGAAGCTTTTCTAGGGCGCCTGCAGATGTACGGGCGACAGTAGGAGTAATTCCACACATGCCTTTTGCTGGAATTAAAAGCAAATCTACACCGAGAGCGAGCGATGAACGAATGCAAGCTCCTAAGTTTCTAGGGTCTTCAATATTGGTGCCTACAGCAATAATTTTTTGGACGTCTTTTTCTTTTGCTTGAATGAATTCTTCAGCGATATCTTCCCAAGCGAGTAAGGACTTTTCATTACATAAGGCTACAATCCCTTGATTAGGACGAGCATAAGAATCTAAAATACGTGCTTCTACTTGCTGTACATGAATGTGGTTCTTTCGAGCCATTTTTTGCAAAGTATATAAACGTGGGTTTTTAGATTGATGTAAAAATAAAACGCGATGTACTTTATAAGGCTCTTTAGTAATTAATTCTTCCACTTCTTTCATGCCACCAACAGCAACTTGAGGAGCTGTTTCTGCATCACTCATCGCGATAGAAACATCTTCTGCTCTAGGGCGACGCATAATCGAATCTCTAGGGGCTGTATTTCTAAAATGAGCTGATCGTCCAAAAGAAGAAGGGTTTTCTTTGAAGTTCATATAAAGAGATCCTTTGTTGAATTATCCGGAGCCACAATATAGTTCATCTTGACGTCATGTGGCTGTAATGAAAGAGGTTTATTTTCTATTTGTGAGGAAAAACAGACGCCAATTTTATAGGCGTGAGGGTATTTTGATAAAAACCGATCGTAATAGCCTTTCCCGTGTCCTATTCGACCGCCATCTCTTGAAAAACGAACGCCAGGGACAATGAATAAATCAATGGATTTATTCCAAGGAGAGAGATTTGAGGCGGGTTCTAAAATGCCAAAAGCCCCTTTGACTAGGTCTTTTTCTAAATCAGAAATCATTACAAAATCCATCTCGGTTTCGCTTGAAACGCGAGGCAATAGAAGTGTTTTCATTGCCATAATTTCTTTTAATAAAGGCTCGATTTGTGGTTCGTTTGGCAAAGGAAAAAAGGCGGCAATGATATTTGCTTTTTGAAAAGCTTCTAACTTGAGCGTTTCATTAATGATCCATCGAGATTGTTCCGTTTTCATGGAGTGAGTTCCTTTTTGGAGGGCTGCGCTGAAGTGATCTTCGATGTCATATTTTAATTTAAAATATTTCCCTTTTAATGTTTTCCATTTCTTTAATGTATAAACCATTTGATCTGGTTTTAAGAATAGTAATGCAAGAATTGCAAGTAGCAAAAACTCTGAAAAGCCAATTCCTAAATCCATTAGGCCCCCTTTCCAAATATACGATTTACGATAATCGTAATTAAATAGAGAAGTAGCATTGGTCCCATCATAAAAATCATGGAGAGTAAATCAGGAGGGGTGATTAGAGCGGAGATGAAGGCTAAAACAAAAATGGCGATTCGGAAATGTTGAATAAAAAAATTGGATTTAATGATCTTAAAGTAAGATAAAAAGGCCGCAATGACAGGCATCTGAAAAATGATTCCAAAAGCGAGTTCAAGACGAATTAAAAATGAGATGTAGGCATTTTGAGACCAGAGAGCCTTTGCTTCAGCGTTGTATTCAGCTAGGAAATGAAATAGAAGAGGAAGAACTGTAAAAAAGGCAAAGGAGACGCCAATTAAAAAACAGAGGGTAGAAGTAAGGGTGAGAGTAATAATGATTCTTTTTTCTGTAGGGTAGAGGGCTTCTGCACAAAAAGCGTAAAATTGATAAAAGCAAATGGGGGCTGCTAAAATAAAGGCGGCAATAGAAGACATTTTAAAATCCACTTCAAGTGCTTCTGCGGGGGCTAAATTAATGAGCTCTAAACGAGAAATTTCTTTAATTGGAAGAGATAATAAAAACCAGATTAGATGAGAAAAATAAAAGGAGATTAGAAAGCAGATAATAAAAAAAACAAGGCAAATTAAGAGCCTAGAACGAAGCTCCTGAAAATGCTTTAGGATCGGCATTTCATCATTTAGACTCGTCATCTTCTTTTTCAGACTTCTGAGAATCGGAATCGTTTTCTGTTTCTTGAGAAGCTTTTCTGAATTTTTTTAAAGCCTTGCCTATACTTTCTGCAATATCTGGGATTCGCTTCGAACCGAAAACCACAATGAATAATAGCACTAAAAGCAGTATTTCTGGTAGGCCGATATTTCTGAACATAGTGACTCCTAGTTTAATTCAGGTTTTGTTGAAGAATATCAATCCAAATATTTTTTTGCCAAACCATAAAATGAGCATTATCAAATCGCTCTTCCCAAGAGGTTGTTCCTGGAGTGGCTAAAGCAATGAGTTGAATTCGATTGGCGAGCATCGAGGGGTCAATACTCAGTGATGATGCTTTTTCATCACGCCAGCTTTTTAGAAATTCAAGTAATTCTGCGTTTGGAGGAATTAAAGGCGGAGCAGGTCTTGAGTAAACCTCAGGCCAATTTTCAACGGGTTCTTGAAAAGCGTTCTTTAACATCGCATAAAAACTTTCTATGCGTTTTCCACTAAAGTTTCTAGGCAGTTTTGGCAGAGCTTCTGCATCAAAAGTAGAAAGAGAGGAAAGCTGTTTTACGATCATAAACATAAGGTCTGGAGAAAGTACCTTATAGGGAGGGCGATCCATCTCTTCAGCTTCTTTTTCTCGCCATTCCCAGAGGTGTTTTAATATGTTCAGACTTTTGGCCGAAAGACGGCTAGAACCATTCATTCGCCAGGGGTCTTTTTTGAGAGGAGCTTTTATTTTAGCATGTTCAATTAATTCAGAACACGTTTCAGTAAGCCAGGAAAAACGTTTTTTTTCAAGTAATTGTTCTCCGAGAAGAGCACAAAGCTCATGCAAATAAGTTGTATCATGCATGGCGTAGCAGCACATGTCTTCTGGTAAAGGACGTTTTGTCCAATCGGCTTTTTGATTCCCTTTTTCGAGAGACTGCTGGAAGTATTTATAAACAAGGTCTGCTAATCCAAGCTTTTCTTCACCCACAAATTTGGCGGCAAGCATTGTATCAAAAACGGACCTTGGAGAATAGTGATACCTCTGCCATAAGAGCCTTAAGTCATAATCGGCACCATGAAGAATAATGTTCTGCATGGCTTTCGTTTTAAAAATGGGCGAAAGATCAATGCCTGCTAATGGATCGACAAGCCAGTGGGTGTCTCCAATTGTAATTTGAATTAAGCAAAGACTTACAGCATAATGAAACATAGGATCTGCTTCGGTATCGACTGCTGCCATATCATAAAACTCAAGTTCTTGCAAAAGGGATTGCAGAGAAGAGTCGTTATCGACTAATGTGTATTGGTGTTCAGAACTCACAATAGCAAAGAATCTAGTAAAAAACTTGTTATCTCAAAACAGAGAAGGTGCTTCAAATATTAAATTTGTATTATGAAACCTATTTCTTTAACTGGTATTAAGCCTACGGGCACTCCTCATCTTGGTAATTATTTGGGCGCCATACGTCCAGCTCTCGATTTAGTGAAAAATTATGAGACCGTCTACTTTATTGCTGACTATCATGCTTTAACGACAGTGCAAGACGGCACTACCATGCGCGAAAATATTTATAAAGTCGCTGCGACTTGGCTTGCTTTAGGTTTGAATCCAGAAGAAGGCCTTTTCTATAAACAAAGTGACATTCCAGAAATTTTTGAACTCAGTTGGGCCTTAAGCTGTTTTACGCCAAAAGGCTTTATGAATCGAGCTCACGCCTATAAAGATAAAGTGGCTAAAAACCTAGCTCTAGGGGAAGACTCAGATAGCAATGTAAATATGGGGCTTTATTGCTACCCATGTTTAATGGATGCAGACATTTTAATGTTTAACGCAAATGTCGTTCCTGTTGGAAAAGATCAGAAACAGCATGTCGAATTCGCTCGAGATATCGCTATTCGTTTTAATAAAAAATATGGAGAAATACTCACTGTCCCAGAACCACTAATACAAGAAACAACAGATGTGATTCCTGGTTTAGATGGCCGCAAGATGAGTAAATCTTATGACAATACGATTGAGATTTTTTTGGATTCAAAAACCCTAAAGAAAAAAATAGGAAAGATTGTCACTAATGCTCAGACAATAGAAGAGCCTAAAGATCCAGATACTTGTAATGTTTTTGCTTTGTATAAATTGTTTGCTTCTCCAGAACAAGTGAGCGTTCTTGCAGAACGTTATCGTGCTGGCGGTTTGGGTTGGGGACATGCCAAAGCAGAGTTACAAGCGGTATTAGAAGAACATTTAGGCCCATCGCGTGACCGCTATTTTTATCTGCTTTCTCATACTGAGGAAATAGATAAAATTCTTGCTTATGGAGCGGAAAAGGCAAGGGTGCGTTCTAAGGAAACCATGTCTCGAGTCAGAGACGTCTTAGGCTTCTTTTAGTCGATCATTTTTAAAAAGACCAGAGATAGCCTACTCTCCATAAAAGAGAGTAGGAAGTATTACCTTGATCCACGAGGGGTAGTTCTGTTCGGACATGAATACCCCAAAGATGAACCCCAATCATGATTGAAACATCGTAAAACTCTTTCCAGTCGTATTCATAAAAATAGTAGCCTTGATTAATTTCGTTAAATATTTGCTGAATTCGGTTTGGGGCACGTGCGTAAAAGTAACCGACGCTAACACCTGATTCTAAAAAGAACGGTTGATCTCGAAATAAAGAAAAACCAATAGCCCCTCTCGCTCCACACCAGTAATCATTTTTTCTTGTGTGAGAACCTAATCCTTCAGTTCGGATAAAGGCCCCAACTTTATTTAAGAACTGATAATGAAGGCCGACACTTAAAAATAATGGAGCTGGAGAACCAATTGAAATACCTATTTCTGGAGTCCACTTGCTAGTAGGGGCTTTTTCTGTGGCAAAAGAAAAGCCAATAAATAAGAAAATTAAATAAAATAACACCTTCATTTGCAAACAATTATAGAAAGACTATATTCTGATCATGTCTCGACGTTTACATATTGTGATTGATGACGCGATTCCTTTTATTCGAGGGGTACTGGAGCCTTTTTTTGACGTATCCTATATACCTGGAATAGAAATAACGAATCAGAATTTGAAAAATGCAGAGGGGTTGGTGGTTCGGACTAGAACTATATGCGATTCATCTTTACTAAATCAAACTCCTGTTCGTTTTGTAGCTACTGCTACTATAGGCACCGATCATCTAGATACTCTTTACTTAAATCAACAGGGAATTCAATGGATGCATGCCCCTGGTTGTAATGCTCTGAGTGTTTGCCAATATGTTCTTGCGGCCATATTTGAAATTCTTTACGAAACAAAGAAACCTCTCACAGAAACGACATTAGGGATTGTAGGGGTAGGCCATATTGGTTCTCGTCTCTATCCATTAGCAAAAGCTCTTGGCATACATTGCTTGCTTTGTGATCCTCCACGGGCCGATGAAGATAAAGAAAATGATTATTTGTCATTAATGGAAGTGCTTTCTCAAAGTGATATAGTCTCTTTACATGTGCCCCTTATTCAACAAGGCCTTTATCCAACACAACATCTAATTAATGATACTCACCTTAAAAAAATGCCTTCACATGCCTATTTGATTAATAGTTCAAGAGGGCCAGTGGTTGATAATCAAGCTTTGTCTTATCACTTAAAAGAAAAGACAATTGCAGGAGCTATATTAGATGTGTGGGAAGAAGAACCCAATTTGAATAAGACTCTTTTGAATCAAGTGATGATTGGAACGCCTCATATTGCAGGATATAGTCAAGATGGAAAGGCTAATGCGACAAGTCAAGTGGTGAGGGGAATCGGAAATGCTTTTGATATAGAACCCCTCAAAACATTTGATTTGCACTTAGAAAAACAAACTCTAGAAATAGAACCTCTGGTTGAGGATGATTTTTTGAGTTTACGAGCCATTTTCAAGAAAACATATGATATAAGAAAAGACAGTTTATTGTTAAAGCATAGTCCAGATAATTTTGAAACATTCCGAAAAAACTATCCTGTTCGTCGTGAACCACGTGCTTATGAATTAAAAACACTAATAAAAAAAGAAAATATTCGAAGGGTATTAGAAAAGTTAGGTTTTCATTTATGTGTAGATTCACATTTCGTTTGAATTCAAAATAAATTGTGCTATTTTTGAGTTAACTAACAAAAGGAATCATTTTTTATGAAAAAAATAATTTATCTCGCCATGTCTATTTTGCTTGCAGGAGCGAGCTTCTCCTTTGCTCAAGCAGAAGGAATGTTTACAGGCTCTCTTCCAGAAAATTGGAGTGCTGATGTTGTTGCCTCTGTGAAGTATTCAAGAAATCATTTTTCTAATTGGAAAGATGGTGGTGTGAATACAAATACATGGTTATTGCAATACGATGCAGACGTGAAAGGAAAATGGAAATATGCGAATTGGCGTAATTTAGTGAATCTTGCTTGGGGCCAAACTTATACTGAAAGTATTGGAACTCGTAAGTCTTTGGATAAGATTTTTATTGAAAGCTTAGTTGAATTTAATCCTTTTGAAAAATTAAAACCTTATGCTGGTGTTCGTTACGAAACTCAATTTGCAAAGGGCTATGAATACACCGATTCCACAAAAACACCTGTTTCTTCTTTTATGGATCCTTGT
>JAAYXQ010000099.1 GCA_012515825.1 Fibrobacter sp. | reverse complement strand
GAAAAATGTGGTGGTTGTTCTTTACAGCACGTTTCTTTAGAATCTCAAGTACTGATTATGAAGGATATTGTCAAAGAAACTTTCTTAAGAATAGGGAAGACAGCATTACCAGACGACTTTCCTATTTTCTCTACAGAGCCTTGGCATTATAGACATCGAGCTAGGGTCGTTAAAGATAGAGGCACAAAACAATTTGGTTTCCGAGAAGAACAATCACATCGTATTATTTCTTTTGAAGAATGCCCCGTTTTAACAAAATCATTAAATAGTTTCTTGCATTTAAGTTCTACACAAAAAATCCCTACTCAAGAACTTCACTGCTTTGATAACGGGAGTGGCCGAGTCTCTTATTTTTATAAGGGAATGAAAGAAGCGGATCAACGATTGCTTTCAGATAATCAAGTTTTGATAGGGGATCGTAACATTTCTATGGATGCGTCTGTCTTTTTTCAATCGAATCTTTCTTTGCTCTCCACGTTAGTTGATCGTGTGCGAGTCCATGCAGAAAAAGGAGATTGGTTAATTGATCTTTTTAGTGGAGTTGGTTTTTTTGCAAGCCTTTTAGAAGACCGATTTTCAAGAATCACAACGGTGGAAAGAGAACCTGGTTGCTTGCGCCATGCAAAGAAGAATTTAAAAAAGGCTGCTGAACAAGTGACTGCAAACGCTGAATCATGGCTTTTAGAAAACACAAAAAGTTCTCCTGCTGTTTTAATTGTAGACCCTCCAAGAACAGGGCTTCCTCCAGAGGCGTTAAAAGTTATTGCCGAGGGCAAAATCAAAAAAATGATTTATGTTTCATGTAATCCAGTGACTTTAGCGAGGGATTTATTTCAACTAAAAAACAGCGGTTTTGAAGTAAAAGCAGTAGAGGGATTTGCATTTTATCCGCATACACCTCATTTGGAGATGCTTTTGGTATTGGATCGTGGTTAAAAAATGTTTTTTTTTCTAGTTTCAAAAGGCTTTAATTTTTAACAAGAGAGAGAATATGCTAAAGAAAATCATGTTTTTACTTATTGTGGCATCGTCTTTGGCTTTGGCCGTCCCTGCAGCACAAAAATCAAGAGCTGTTGGTGGCTGGCTTCAATTAGGTAATGCTGGAGAACATTTTGGTTTAGATTATAAATATCGACGAACTGAAACAACAGCCATTGATATTTATGGTCATTTTTATTTCTCTTCTGGTGATAATGCTCTAGGCGTATATTTTGCACATTATTGGCACAATTATAATCTCCTAAAACTAGCCTCAGATTTTGGTCGCATAGGTCTTTATGCTGGCCCTGCAGGTGGTTTTGGTTGGTGGCTTGTTGATCATTATAACGACCGTGTTTATGAATATGATCAATCTGGGCTTGCCTTGCGATTTGGTGTTGTTGGCGGAATTACCTGGGAAATGCCTATCCCATTAGAAATTTATGCGGAATTGAATCCTGTGGGTGAATTTCATGTGATTTTTGATGATTATCGAGATAATCGCTATGATGATAATTATGTGACATGGCAGATTCCAGACCTGTATTTTAGGATGGGTATTCGTTTTTGGTTTTAACAATAATAGGGAATCAAAAAATGAAAAAGGGAACAATAAAAAAAATAAGCTGTATTTTACTTATACTTGCTAATCTATTTTTATTGGCAGCTTGTGAGAAAAAATCTGTTCCACCGACTATTGTCGTTGGTCGAGAATGGAATCACCAAGTGAATCGTGTGGCCGATACGGCTAGCTCATTCACTCTTAAAGATCCTGTTGTTTTCGAGTTAGTATCCGAAACGCATTTTGAATTTACTGAAATGGAATGTATCGTCTACGAAGGTACTATTAAAAATAGAGGGCCAGAAAAATGGCGCCGTCAAGTTAAAACCACTCCGAATCAAAATACT
Organism: Fibrobacter sp.; assembly: GCA_012515825.1. GTDB lineage: Bacteria > Fibrobacterota > Fibrobacteria > Fibrobacterales > Fibrobacteraceae > Fibro-01. The sequence continues at coordinate 6,787 of JAAYXQ010000099.1, read as the reverse complement.
TATGCTGTTAGAGGCAAAGCTCGAAAGGGCGGATTCATGTCAGCAAAAGAATTATTTCGGCTAAAAAAAGAAGGTTTTGTGACCATTGAATTTAAAACGAAAGATTCTGTGATTGCTATTAAAGAAATTGAGGTCCGTAAATAATGTTTTTTGTAAAACTTAAACAGTCTGCTATTTTGTTCGCTGGCCTTTCGCTTCTGATCGGTTGTGGTGGATCGGATATAGAAGTGAATTACCAGTTGAAAGAACCAGTTACTCGTCAGCTTTATTCAGAAGGATACTATGCTACGATTGACTTAAAAGGGGTCGAGCGGATGGGTACAATTACTGCCGCTTATACAAAATTAAAATACTCCTCTCATGCAGATACTTTAAGCCTTCAACGAACATTTGAAATCAATAAATCGAGGGGCTATTTAAAAAACTATATGCCTTCCGAATTACTCTGGCGTATCCGAGAAGTAAGCTTAAAAGCGATAGACCGTAAAGTCATTGAAACTAAGGGATTTGAATTATATGATACGTTACTTCACTCTCTTCCAATGCCTGTCCGTTGGCGTAATCAATTAGCTCATCCAGAAAATGTAAAGCACTTGATTCGTAATGAAAAACACCGTTGGGAAATGTCTCATTTATTAAAAGGGCCTGTTCCTACGAAAGGGAACATTACTCAGTTATTAAAGGATCGTGGTCGATTGAATTTTGCTTTAATCAAAATAGATTCTGTTGTGACTAATGGCTTTCATAATTTGGATTCTAAGCGTTGTCTAGGTTATATGATTCATTTAAAAGAGAATGAAAGCTTTCCTTACTTTATCTGGGAACAGCATGTGAATAGTAAGATTGGGACTGAACAGTATCAGTCTTATTATAAAGGGTTAAAAGCAGAATACTATACTCAGTATTGGGTCGCGATAGACCCTGAAACAGGTATTCCTTGCCAGGAACGTGAATTTAAGCAGGGTGTACACACAATGGTAAATCCAACGACTGGAGATACAGCTACATTTAAGAGTAACATTACTCTAGAACGCTTGTATACAATGGAAAAAGAATGAAGTGGATTTTAAAAAATTATTTTTTTGTATTAACTTTTTTATGCTTGGTGGGATGCGCTTCTAATCCTTCTCCACAACAAACGATGGTCACGGATCGTCAGCTTGTTTATAAAGAGACTTATAAAGCTTATATGGAAGCCGAAAATAAATACTTAAATCTGCTTTTCAATATAGAACGCTTGCCTGAGGAACAGGAACTTTGGATGATGAAGCGAGATCAAATGAAAGAGCTTATTTCGTTACGAGAACTAATGCTTATGTCTCGTTCAGAACTAGATGCCTCTATTCAAGATTGGGAAAAGTATCTTCAGGAACTTGAACAAGAACAAAAGAAATCAAAATTTATTAGTCCAAATTTAAAAGGACAAGATGTTAATCGTTCTTCTCCTGGTGAACTTCTTCAAAATGAAGCCTTTCGCCCTCCTCCATTAAATCATTAACGGAATAATCGAATGACTCTAGATAGGCCTGTAATCAAACGGTCTATTTCCCATGTCTCAGTGTAGACGCCAAAACTTGCACGTAAAGTCGCAGAAACTCCAAATCGATCCATTACAGGTTGCGCGCAATGATGCCCGCTTCTTACTGCAATATTTTCTTCATCCAGAATCATAGCCGCATCGTGAGAATGAATTCCTTTAAGAGTAAAACTAATTAGAGCTCCTCTTTCTTTTGGATTTCCAAGGAACTGAACTTCTGGTATTTGACGGAGTGCATTTAATGCGTATTGCGTAATTTTAGATTCGTGAGCTTCTATTTTCGAAAGAGAAACTTGATTTAACCATTCGATGGCTGCTCCTAATCCAATGACTTCAGCAATAGGGGGAGTCCCTGCTTCAAAGCGTGCGGGAGGGGCTGCATAAGTGGTCTTCTCAAAAGTGACTTGAGAAATCATTTCTCCACCACCATGCCAAGGAGGCATAGATTCTAGAACGTCGCTTTTACCATAAAGAACGCCAATCCCCGTAGGACCATATATTTTGTGGCCAGAAAAGGCAAGAAAATCACAATCTAGTTTTTGAACATCAATATTTAAGTGGCAAGCACTTTGCGCGGCATCAATTAAAATTTTGGTGCTAGGAGAAATAGCTCTTGCTTTTCGTATGATTTCTTCAATTGGATTTACTGTTCCAACGCTATTACTCACGTGAGTAAGGGCGAGTATTTTAGTAACATCTGGTTTAATTAAATCTTCTAAAGAATCGAGTAATAAATTACCATCATCATCCATCGGAATGACTTTGATTTTGGCGCGGCGTTCTTCGGCAATCAATTGCCAAGGAACAATATTTGCATGATGCTCTAAAGCGCTAATTAAAATTTCATCGTTCTCTTTTAAGAAACGGCGTCCATAAGACCATGCTACAAGATTGATACTCTCCGTTGTCCCGCGAGTAAAGACAATTTCATTTTCACTTGATGCACCAATGAATTGAGCGACATCTCTTCTTGTCTTTTCAAATGCCTGAGTTGTCTTTTCACTAAGACGATAAACCCCTCTTTTGACGGAGCTGTAATGTTCCTTATAAAAGCGATTCATGGCTTCAATCACTTCTAATGGCTTTTGTGTAGTTGCTGTACTATCTAAAAAAGCAAACCTTTTTGGATTTAATGAATCTTGCATTAAAACGGGGAATTGAGCACGAATAGAATCTATTGAGTTGATCATATCTTTTATAATAGAAAAAAATAGAACTGATGAGGTTTTCAATTTTCTATATTATGCGTCATGATGAAGATAATTTATTTAAGTGTGTTATTTTTTGGGAGCCTGCTTTTTGCTCAAGACATATTGAGAGAGGCTGTTGATAATGCTGATTATGATGCCGTTCGGCAGATGATCAAAAAAAATGAAATAGAAGAAGTTTATTGTGGAAAAATGCCTCCAGATACGGCATTGCAACTGTATGGTAAGATATTTAAGGCGATACCAGAGCAAAGTTTTGCTTCTTGTCCACTACAATTCTCTATTTCTTATGGGGCAAAAATTTGTTCTGATAAAAAACAACTTCAAGTATGTATGGATGTGATTCATTTTCTTCAAATGGAAACGTTGCAAGGAAATTTATCGGCGGTGGATCATTTTTCTCGAGTGACTGAAATTGCAATAAAAAATAAAGCGTATCAAAAGCCTTTAAGAGAAAAGGTGGATACCCTAGTATGGAACAAGTGCCCTAAGAAGCAAAAAGATGCTTGCATTGAAGCATGTCAATTATATGCGGATTCAACAGGAGATACCTTAAAACTTCAAGAGTGTATTGAGAATCCTGTAAAAGGTGTTATCAAGAAGTTAACTGTTTCAAAACCATCTCCTCTAAATGAACAAATTAAAAATTGGGCAATAGAAGGTTATTGGAATAGTCCAGTTGCTTTGAGTTCACTCTGGCTAAAATCGATTTTATCTTTACAAGAGAAGAAAGTTATTCCAGATACGCTTGTGCCAGACATGGCTTATTTAACAAGAGTATTAACGATTCATAAAGAACAGGGAACGGTTCTACCAGGGAAAGATCTTTTTCGATATTGTGCAAGTTGGAATGGGGCTGTAGACTCTGTTTTTATGGCTTTACAATTAGATTCTCGTTGTCCAGTTTTTATTGGTGTTGTTGATGCTCGTGATGAAAAAATTTATAAAGCGATTGAAATAGATGGATCCATTTGGATTGTAGAAAATATGAATTATGAAATAGAAGAAACATCCATGTGTTATGATCGCGAGAGTGAAAACTGTAAAATCTATGGTCGTCTTTATACATGGGACGCTGCTCAAGTGGCTTGCCCAGAAGGTTATCGCTTATCCAAAGATTCTGATTGGGAAAAATTAGAAACGCTTGCAGGTGGTTCTGCTTCTGCTGCAAATAAATTAAAGTCCAATGGAACAGATGAATATGCTTTTTCTGTTATGTTTGGTGGCTATGCTAATAAAAATGCTATTTCCACATTACTTGGAGAAGGCGCTTATTTTTGGACTGAATTAGAAACAGATGGACGTGCGATCGCAAGATCAATTTTTAGTTCAGATGAAGGTGTCGAACGGTTCTCTAGCGATAAAAAAATATTTATGTCTGTTCGTTGTGTAAAGGAAAATTAACAAATAAAGACCCTCTATAATTCTTACGTTAAAGGACTATAGACGCGTTTTTATAGTTGGATTTATTTTTCTTTCTGAATGTAAAATAGATTTAATGTTGATACGTTTTCCTTTCGGATGTTATAATTTAGAAGTATGAATTTTTTCAATCCAACTTGTACTCTTTCTGATTGGAAGTTAAGACAGGATTTATTAAGACGAGTACGTTCTTTTTTTGATGAAAGGAAAGTTCTTGAAGTGGAATCTCCTGCTTTATCTAAGGCTTGCGGTACAGATCCTCATTTAGATTTTATTGAAACAAAAGAAGAACCTTCTCGCTATTTAATGACAAGCCCAGAATTTCATATGAAGCGATTATTAGCTGCTGGGTTTGGTGATATTTTCCAAATTGCAAAAGCTTTTCGTTATGGAGAAAAAGGCGAACGCCATAATAGTGAATTTACGATGGTAGAATGGTATCGTGAAGGCATGGTAATGGAAGATCTCATGTCAGAAGTAGAAGACCTATGTTCTGCTATTTTGGATTATGAAGTGAATGCTAAAAGAACGAACTGGGTGGATGCCTTTAGAAACTATGCACAGGTCGATCCGTTTTGTCAAAATTTAATGAGCTTTGTTTACGTTTGTGAAAAAAATGGTATCCCTGTTCCAGGAAACTTCAGGGCTTTTTCAAGAGAAGATTGGTGGGATTATATCATGGTCATGGTGATAGAACCATTGCTAGGGAAAAATGGCCCAGAGTTCTTAATGGCTTATCCTCCAAGTCAGGCGGCTTTAGCAGAAACTTATGTCGGAGAAGATGGTTTAATCTGGGCTAAACGTTTTGAGCTATATATTGATAATATGGAACTATGTAATGGCTACCAAGAACTTACGGATGCAATAGAACAAGAAGAACGTTTTAAGCAAGATTTACTTTTACGAGAGCGCCTAGGCAAAACATTACCCAAAATAGACAACTTATTTTTAGAAGCTCTTCGTCATGGGATGCCTTCGTGTTCTGGCGTGGCTCTTGGTTTAGATCGTTTATTTATGCTCGCCTTAAAGAAAACGCAAATTGCTGACGTTATTCTTTTTCCAGATGAGACGGCATAGTTTTTTCATTTTTTCCATTACGATTAAATCTATTAATGGTATGGTTGACGGAAATGGTTTTTTTCACGATTAAATTTAAAAAACCATAGTTGACGGTAATGGCGTTATCTCTTTGCTCGGGTTGACTTTATTTTGTTTTTTTATGAATAACACCAGTATTGACGGAAATGGTTTTACTTTCTCACTAAGTTGATTTACAATAACATGAACACTTAAAAGTTTACTTTTTTACGTGAAACTTAGCGGTTCACCGCTGTAGTTGAACCATGCAGAGCTGTGAGAATGATACCCTTGTGGTACAAAATCGTTCTATAGCAATACTCCTTTCCGTCTGCTATGCAACTATTGTTATTTAATTAATTGGTGTTGTTTTTTCATTTGAATCTGCGCTATTTGTTTTACAGGAACACGTACACTTGCGCTTTACGTGAAACTTAGCTTTACCGCTGTAGTTGAACCATGCATAGCTAGCGCTTAGTAAGAAACATGAACACTTAGGAGCTTGCTCCTTTACGTGAGACTTAGCACTTTTAGTGCTTTAGTCGGAACCATGCATAGCTTGTGAGAATGATACCCTTGCGGTAGTGATACCCTTTGGGTAATGATACCCTTGTGGTAGAGATCCCCTTGTGGGAAAAATACGCTTGATTCTTCATGAAAAAATAATTCAAAACAAGCAACCAAAATTACAACTAAAAAAATGAGTTTCTGTTATTGTTTGGATGCTCGGCTTCTATTTCCTGATTATTTTTGGACTTTCTTCATTAGGCTTTTTATTTCAGGTTTTGGGAAGTACCCAACGGACTTATACAAAAGGACTCCACTGGAGTCTAAAATAAAATAGGATGGAATCGCGGAGGGGGTGTTAAAGAGTTTGAGTATATCCTCATTTTGTAAAAGCATGAGGTATGAGGGTGAAAACCTTTTTTCAAATTTTTCCATGCCTTCAAGAGAATTTTCAATAGCGATGTAAATCACTTTAAAATCTTTGTTAGAATACTTTTGATAAATAGATTCAATATCATTCATGCTTTGTGCGCAAGCAATACACCAAGACGCCCCAAAAACCACCAAATTCAATTTGCCTTTAATATCATGAAACCAGTGTTCATTGCCATGGACATCGATTCCGCTGAAGTAATCCATTTTTTGATTCAGGGGGATAAATTTTACTTCTTTAGAGAATAAACGAGGGAAAACAGCGATGAAAATAAAAAGGAGAATCACCACAAAGATTAATTGAGCCCCTTCAAAAGAAATAAAACCCTGACGACTGTAAGGGCTAAATCTTGATTTTTTAGGCGAAAAGGGCATCATTTTCAATCAAATATAAGTTATATTCAGACTATGGCATATAATATTCAAGATCTTCTTTCTGAAATGGTTAAGCGTGGTGCTTCTGATTTACATATCACAGCAGGAACAGCTCCTCTAGTTCGTGTTTCGGGTAGATTAACTCCCATTGGAACGGAACGCTTAAAACCAGATGAGACTATGAGAATGTCTTATAGTCTTATGAATGAAATTCAAAAGAAAACTTTTG
>JAAYXQ010000098.1 GCA_012515825.1 Fibrobacter sp. | reverse complement strand
TGATATCAAGACTTAAAACCTTTCGCATGGTATCTGGTAAAGTATGATCTGGATCAGCAAGGCTATCAACAGTCAAGCCCTGTTGTAAGGCTACTTCAGAAAATGTTTCTGTAATCTTTGCTAAATATTTTTGGGTAGATAACTGATTAATTCTTTTAAGAGAATCACTCATCAAATCACGTAACCGAACCACATACGCTGTTGGGTATAGAGACCTCAATTCAGCGATGGAAATATTAGGGTCTGAGACAAAGCTTAAATCATTATAGCTGCCTTCACAAACCACGATATTAACACGCCCGAGATGATCAGTAATCACTAAAATTTTAGCAGACAAAGCTTCTTGGAGGCAAGTGTCACGAAATGAAGATAATACTAATGTCTGGCGACGTCTAGAAGATTTTTTCTCTGTATGAATACGAGAATCTTTATCGTAATAAATATCATTTAATTTTAAATGATAAACAACAGCACGTTCAGCCATCAATTTCATCGTGACTGGAATTTCTGGAACAGCAAAGCGCGTAAATATTTCAGCTCCATTCCATTGATGTTCATTAGAAACGGCGCGAGCTAAAATACTTAAAACTTCTTCTTTGATTGGATGACCAAAAGGTAAGAAAGGCTTAAAGAGTTCAATCGCTCTAAGAGCATAACGCATATTTTGAACAGGCTCAAGACCTTCTAGATCATTAAAGAACCAACCACAACTTGTATAACTAAACATGACATATTTTTGAATTTCAAGCAGACGTAAAGCCGCTGCCGATTCTTTTTCATTGTCAGGATGTTTTAAAATATGTTTTAAGAACTTCTTAGATCGTTCCTCATCTTTAGAATCCACTAAACAATCAATATAAAGATTGCGCGCCTCCCACGGATTTATAGAAGAATACTTTGGGAATTCTCGAAGAAAAACATCATCAGCTAATTTTTTCAAATGATCAAAAGCATCGCGTAAAGGGGTACGCCATTTCTGATTCCATTCTCCAGGGCCACCTGTAGAACAGCCACAATCACGGATCCAACGGCCTACACCATGAGCACAACTCCATGCAGAGCCTTCGCCATACACGTTTTTTAGTTTCACTTCATATTGAGGAGGAAATTTTTCCAAAAACCAACCGTAGTTTACTGGAACCATATGATGATCTGGGGCATACTTATTAAAAAGCCAAGCAGCACACATATCTCCAAATGGTTCATGATGGCCATAAGACTCTCCATCAGTACCAATATTCACCAGTTGAGGCTCTGTTTTTTTGGGATCAAAAATATCCAAAATACGCTTACCAAAGACATTGGCATCTCGTAAAAGATGTTCAAAACCCACTGCACTAGAAAGAGAGGGATGATAAAAAAAGACATCTAAATACCCTTCGCAAATGGTATTGCCTTCAGCATCTTTAGGATAAATTCGATAAGGACGACTCGTATCAATATTGGTATGAGAACAATCAGACCAATGCGAGTCCCCTATTTTTCTAAATGACTCCGCTTGAGTTGGAGAAAGAATGGTAAAACGAATTCCTTCACGAATCAAGTCCACCACCGTATCCATATTAATCGCTGTTTCTGCTAACCATATTGCTTCTGGTTTACGATTAAAATGGAATTCAAAATCACGAATACCCCAACGAATCTGAGTTATTCGATCTTCTGGTGAGGCAAGAGGCATGATGATGTGATTATAGACTTGAGCAATCGCATTGCCATGCCCATTCAAGCGTTCAGCACTTTTTTTATCCGCTTCTTGAATATGCTGGTAAGTTTCAGGAGCCTTTTTTCGAATCCAATTCATTAATGTGGGTCCGATATTAAAACTCATGTATTCATAATTATTAACGATATCCTGAATACGTCCCGTTGGTGAAAGTAATCTACTAGCCCCATTAGGACTATAACATTCATGGGCTATTCGATCATTCCAATCATGAAAAGGGTATGCACTTTCTTGATTTTCTATAATACCAGTCCAAGGATTCTCTCGTGGAGGCTGATAAAAGTGTCCATGTATCGTAAAATAAAGCTGATTTTTTGAATTCATAGTCGTAATATAAATTCCTATTTCTTTTCGGCGTCTTTTTTCTCTTGCACTATGGCATCAATCACAGCAGCCACAGTCAAATTAAAAATATCCCGTACTGAACTTTCTACATCTGTAAAATGAATCGGTTTTTTTAGCCCCATCTGTACAGGCCCTATCGACTCGCCTATACCCATTTCCAAAAGCATTTTATAAGTTGTATTTGCAGAACTTAGGCAAGGGAAAATCAGAGTATTTACGTTTTTACCTTTCAACTTTGTAAAACTATACTTCTGATCTCTTAACTCTTTATTCAGAGCAAAATTCACTTGCATTTCACCATCCACAACATACTCAGGGAAATCACTGTGTAATTTAGCGACAGCTTCTCTTACTATGTTTGAAGTTCCACACACTTGTTCTAAGTCAGATCCAAAATTTGAATAGGAAAGCATTGCCATGATTGGATCATGAGCAAAAAAGCGAACAGCATCATGAGTCAATTTAGCAATATCCACAAGCGTATCTGCATCTGGATTACGATTAATCAACGTATCTGCAAGGAAGAAAGTTCCTTTCATTGTATTTAAAATATGAAGAGCTCCAAAATGCTTATACTCTTTTCGTATTCCAATAATTGATTTTGCAAGAGCAATAGTTTCTGAATATTTGGAATAAACACCTGTAATAAAAGCGTCGGCATCTCCTGTTTTCACCATCATCATTCCAAAATGATTTGGCTCATACATATCATCTCGGGCTTCTTCAAATGTTACGCCATTTCGACCGTTTTCCTCAGTATAAATGGCAGCATAAGCTCTACGTCTTTCGAATTCTTCAGGGCTTCTTGTATTAATAATTTTTATTCCTGAAAGATCCAAGTGTTCTTTTTGAGCCGTCATCATAATGCGTTCTGGATTTCCTAGCAAAATAGGGAACGCAATTCCTTCATTCTTTGCTTGAACAGCAGCCTTAATCATGTTGATATGCATTCCTTCGGCAAATACAACACGTTTTGGATTACTACGAGCGGTATCTGTAAAGCCACGCATCATCTTATTATCATAGCCCATCATATCGCGAAGACGGTCATAATAAGCATCCCAATCTGTAATAGGCTTTCTAGCGACCCCGCTATCAATAGCAGCTTTTGCAACCGCAATGGAAACTTCTGTTAGCAAGCGAGGATCTAAAGGCTTAGGGATTAAGTAATCCTTACCAAAGGTAAATCTCTTGGCATTATACGCAATATTCACTACATCAGGTACAGGTTCATGAGCCAATTTAGCAATCGCACGTACAGCCGCTAATTTCATTTCTTCATTAATTGTAGAAGCGCGCACATCAAGAGCACCTCTGAAAATATATGGGAATCCAATTACGTTGTTAATTTGGTTAGGATAATCAGAACGGCCCGTTGCAAAAATCAAATCGCCACGAGAAGCAAGGGCTTCTTCATAAGATATTTCTGGTGTAGGATTAGCTAGTGCAAATACAATAGGAACATCTGCCATGCTACGCACCATTTCTCGAGTTAAAATATTACCCTTAGAAAGGCCTAAAAAGATATCAGCGCCAACTAACGCTTCTTTTAAAGTATTGACATCTGTTCTTTGTGTCATGAATTCTTTTTTATTAGGGCTCAAATCACTACGATTCGGATTAATTACACCCTTGCTATCCACCATAACTAGGTTTTCTTTTTTCAAACCAAGCGCAAGATAAAGTCTTGTACAAGCACTTGCAGCAGCACCAGCACCATTCACCACCATTTTCACTTCTGCAATATTTTTCCCTGCAATTTCAATTGCATTTAAAAGACCAGCAGCAGAAATAATAGCTGTTCCATGCTGATCATCATGCATGACAGGAATATCTAATGCTTTAACTAAAGTTTGTTCTATTTCAAAACACTCTGGAGCTTTAATGTCTTCTAAATTAATGCCACCAAATGTAGGAGCAATGCCTTTGACTATTTCAATAAATTTTTTAGGATC
>JAAYXQ010000097.1 GCA_012515825.1 Fibrobacter sp. | reverse complement strand
TCGTCAATAACACAAAATAATTCTGTAACTTTGTAACCGGTAGTCATAACTTATATTCTTGTAACTAATTGATTTTCACACATAAAGATACAAAATATTTGTTGGACTACCAACTTTTTTCCCAACTGTTTTAGAGATTTCTTATCCCGAACTGAGGTATACTTTGCCATTTATGTGCACATACTTTGTGATGGCATTATAAGTGTTTTTTTGTGGACAATGTGGCTTTTTGAAGGAGTAAACGGCTCAATTTTGATGTTATTAAGCATCTTTTCTTATACAAAAATTCGGAATATGGTAATTTTATAGTTAATTCTTGTTAATTTTAAGGTTTATACAAAAATTTCTTTTCAGTTGTTATCATCTAATTCAAAAATTATGCGTACCTTTACACTTGGGCTATTAGCCTTTCGCTCTATCTGTCGCAGTTAGACGTGTTCTTTCATGGCATTAGCGAGGCAGCCTACGCCGTGCTGAGTATGGCGGAGTCACATAATGACAAAGCAGTACAAAGCGGGCATTGGGTGGGAAGATAGTCCAGACATAATGAAGGCGTTTACTCGACACTGTGTTTTGAGACACACTGAAATCTAGCAAATGGAAGTATTATCGTCTCGAACTAAGCAACGGTAGATGTCCCGGGTGTGATTATTTCACTCCTGCGGAGACCTTGTAAGCACGAATTGTTCCTTTTCGGGCACAATGAAATTGTTTATATAGGTCTCCCAAAAGTAGCGCAAACCGAATGCGGAACCGCCAAACTGGCATGAGCGTTTTGCTGAAGTGTTTCCTACTTTATGCAATGGAGCGATTATTCATATCGGCGTGGGCTCTGACGTTGTCTGTTCAACGATAATAGGCAATGCTATAGCCTCAGTGTGTGGGACGGACAACAGGACGATCTCACGTTTTTTTATGTCCTTAACGGAGTTCTGTCTAGAGCAAAGTAAGGTCACGATATGAAAATCGCTGATAACGCATCAATAGATGATAACACCCATGGAGGCGGTGAAATCCCTCCCCGCACCGGGCTTACCCCCGATGCCCTCCCCGAAGTTCAAGAGCCAGTTTTGGCGGAGAACTCACAAACAGGGGTGTCCACCAGAAATGCCCTGTCGGGAACCGACGGAAAAACTCCCCTTAAAACCATTAAGAGGAAGCCGAAGGAAGTTCCCCATTGGTATGCTCTCCGTGTTACCTACGGACGCGAAAAGAAGGCATACGATTATTTGGTTAGAAAACACGTGGAAGCATACTATCCAACAATCACGACCATCAAAATTGTTGATGGAAAAAGAAAATCCGTTGAAGAATCTCGTCTTCCCAATATATTCTTTGCACGCGGAACAGAAAAAGAGATTAAATCATTTGTTTACGATAATATCAATCTCCCCTACCTCCGTTTTTACTATCGTCACGTCCATCAAGGAATACGGATTGTAAAAGAGCCACTCATCATTCCCGACTGCCAGATAGAAAGCCTCAAGATTGTTTGCGACTCCCAAGCAGAGGACATTATCATCATGTCATCTGATGTTAAGAAATTCGAGGCTGGTCAGACAGTGTGTGTGATAGCTGGCGCATTCAAGGGAGTTGTTGGGAAAGTCGCACGATATCAGGGACAGCAACGGGTGGCCGTCATCATTGAGGGGATGCTGACTATAGCATCCGCATACGTTCCGAGTGCGTTTTTGGAAAAATATGATGGCGATAAAAAGCCATTATTAAATTAAAAACACTCTCTTATATAAATACGTTAAAGACAAACTCCATGTCAAATGTTCTTTGGGAAAATAATCATTAGTAATTGTTGCTCTTGACACTTTGTGGCGCTATAGAATTTTGTCATGCGTTCTTGGCGCGCAGGAATATATAATATTTCCAATCTTTCCTTCCCTATAGGAGAAGGACTACATCGAATCTTATCATACCAATCCTATGCTTCTGGTGATAATGGCAGAGTGCATACATTATCGTTTTGGAATATGAGATACCGTGAGGAGTGTACAACCTCACAAAATACTGGAGACTTTTACTTTTGTGTACAGAAAGTGGATGTTGAAAGTACCGAGATTATAAATTTTTATTTTTAACCCTTTCAAACGACTATGTCGTGAGAAAGACAAAACAATTAGAAAATTATGAAAAAAAATTTTTTCAGAGCATTCTTTGCTGTTGCTGCTATTGCGACTGTAGGTCTTGGCTCGTACAAGGCGTATGGCTCGTATATGGCTTCGAACATGAACGATGACAATTTACTTTTTTCAGAAAATGTTTTAGCATTAGCAGAAGGTGGATGGGATTGTATGATTACAAAAGAACAATGTTCTATTACAGCATCAACAGAAGTTTCGGTAACCAAACTTAAGAAATGGTTCCCAAGCATTACTCTCGGTGCAACAGTTGATGCAACAAATCTAACTACAATTTACGCCCAGAATGACGGAAGTCAGCCTAAAGTTAGATGTGGTTCTGACTGTAATTGTCAATGTCTACAATCAAAATTCATTCATTAATTAACACTGATATGAATTTATAGTTTTTTCTATCCGTAGGGCAGGAATTACCTGCTCCTACAGATAATTAACTAAAGTTTCGCAAGTGACTGATCACATGCATAATTTAACGTAAATTAGGAATAGAAAAGGCTTCGAAGTTTGTATAACTCACAGGAAATGAGTAACTTTATAATCGCTAAAGTACAAAGTT
>JAAYXQ010000096.1 GCA_012515825.1 Fibrobacter sp. | reverse complement strand
TTATTCCTCTGTACTTGCCGCATTGAGTTTAATATCAGGTAAATCACGGACATAAATAGCAAAGCTCCAACCTGCCGCTGGGCCTTTCGGAGTCCAAGTAAAATCAAGTTGCCAACAATGGAGTATTCTATTAAACGTAAATTGATGAGTCACAAAAGAGCCTTCGGTATAATCGTATCTTGTACTATAAGAAACATCCCAGTTAATTGTTGGCTGAAATGTGGCAGAGATAGAAGAAGAATGTGTAACTTTATCTTGGAAAAGATCTTTACCCACTCTAGAGCTTGAAAAAGAATAACTATACGAAAAGCCTGCCGTCCATTTTCTCATTTCATATTTACTTAATTGAGAAGGTAAACCAGCATTTAATTCGCCACTCCAACTAAAATTACGAGATAATTCATAGCCCCAATTCGTAAGTTCTGGGATGCGAACTTTTGATGGATCATCACTGTACTTATGATACATGCTATGAGTTGTTCTGACAGTAAAAATATAATTTGCTAAAACTTGTAATCCAAAAGATGAAGAAATATCAGACCAATTCAATGAATCTGCAGCAAAATTATACGAGGTGGAATGCCTTGTTGTAAATAATCTTCTGGTGCCGTATTGTTCTTTTATTTGTTCATTTTTTTCTTCATCATCTTCCTCATCATCACTAGAGCGCTTCGAGGAGAGCAGTTTTGTTTTGAGATACTTAATATCAAAATCATTTGATAAAGAAAAACCTATTGTCTGTTGTTCTTTTTGATACGGCGTTTGACCAAGTAACGGGTGCGGTACAAAATGAGAATTAGAATCTATTTCTGGTGCATAAGTATAAGAAACACCTGGAGATAATACATGGCGAACCCCTGTAAAACGACCTATTTCAGGAACCCAAATTCCATATAGCTTAGTATCTGTATTTAAGCTGTAACTATGGTTATATGCAAACTCACCAAAGCGCCCATCCCCTAGATCTAACGCATTTTCTGCTTTACGGTAAATGATAGAATCTTCTGGATTAATCCAAGATCGTCCAGACCACATGGCTCCTAAACGAGCTCTTGGAGTCACATTAATGACATCTAAAAAAGAGCCCGAATAATCTAACACTAATTGTCCGTTATAACCTGAATACCAAGCAGTAGTGTCTTCTTGAGCTAAAGAATCTAAAGCTCGTTTCGAATATAAATTAGCTCGATTTGAAAAAGAATAATTGAATTTATCTAAAAAAGATTCTTCAGAAGCTTCGTCATCATCATTATTTTTTAGAAAAGAAAAAAGAGGACCGCCCATTTGATATTGGATATCTGGGATTTGGCGTTCTAAAAGATCTGTCGTCAAATTATGCTGTTGTTGCATTTTGATTGTGAGGCTTTTATTAGAACCGAATCGAGCCGCATAAGTCATTTGAGCGTTCGCTTGCTGATTCAAAATGGTTTCTTCATCTAGAGCATTATCTTGACGCACCCTTTGGTGAGAAACAAAAGAGCCCGATCCACTTAAAGTATGCTTTCCATCTGGCGTTAAATTCTGATTATGAGAAAAGCCGATATCATAGCCACTATTTGAAAAATCAAATTCATCTAAATAACTGGTGGCCGAAATATTTCCATCAAGCACGTAACGTTTTTTATAACGTACAAGCCCATTCAATGTAGTTCGTTCAAAGCGTGCTTCTGCACCTTCCACTATATCTGCATTGATTGTGGCGTCAAAATATTCGCTTGCTGCCCAGTAATAACCTAAGTTTTTCAAATAAAAACCTTGAACCTGGTCTCCGCCAAATTTAGGCGTCAATATGCCCGATTTTCTCCCACTTTTTAAAGGAGCAACAATCATCGGTAAAACAGCGACAGGAACATCAGCAATATTCAATACGATAGGCCTAGCCGTTACGCTTTCTTTTGGTTTAACCACCATGCGACGGCCATAGAAATAAAAATGTTGGTGAGTGGAATCATTACAAGTACTAAAATCGCCTCGTTCAATATGAAGACGCGTATCTGGCAAACGCCTCACTTCCATTCCATTTAATTTTTGATTGTCTTGATAGGTGGTGGCATAATAAATTTCACCTATTTTCGATTTCATATTATACTTCATGCGATAACCCGCAAGCGACGGGTTTT
>JAAYXQ010000095.1 GCA_012515825.1 Fibrobacter sp. | reverse complement strand
CCACGGTAACTCTTAAAAAAAGTTTCCTGTATCACTGGAGCCATTTGATCTTTCATGCTAATGAAAATAGCATCTCCGTTACTCTGATACAAAATAGCTGAGCCATAATCTCCATAAGAGAAATCATTTAAGGAAGTTAAATACGGCTGCATTGGAACAGGAGATGGAAAATCAAAATAAACAAGACGGTTATAGGAGGAATCTATTTTCAAAGAAGAGGGAGTTATAGTAAAAGAAGTTCTTTGAGAAGAACTATCTATCCACACAACGACAATACTATCAATCATCCCGTCGATATATTCTTGGGTGATTCCCCCTAAAAACTGAAATACAATCCGATCCATTTTTCCATCGGCATTCGTATCTTGAAAAAAGTTTTTATTAAATGAAGGAGGAATAGGCGTTTGAATAAAAGAAGCAAACGTCCCCGTACAGAGGATGCTCATTAAAGCAATGGAGACGTTTTTCCAGAACATTTACTCACTCCTTAAAATACCGTAATCTCGACCCTCAACTGGAATCACTAATTGCATTTCACAAAGGACATCCATTTGATCTTCAAGAATCGCCTTAATATCCTCTCCCAAAACCTCTTCCTGATCGTTACGAATGTTATAAGCGTAAAAACTCCCATCCGAAAAAACTGTGATACAACAATCCCAATCTATTTTCGAACCTTCATCATCTACGCTCTCAAGCATTAACAACGGACGTGGGGCAGGTATTGGATCAGCATGTCCATTCTCAAAAATAAAGTAATTTCTGCTAATAAGCAAATGTTCTATAGCCATTGTCACTGGAACAGCTTCAAATTCTGCCCTCAAACGGTGAATATTGCCTAAATCTTCTTCGTAAGGGTCTTCAAAATCTGCAGGAAGGACAATCTGGTAATAATCATACTTTTTGACATCTGCACCCAAACGAGCTTTCCACTCTTCTGGCGGTTCTGGCCTGTTAATCAAAAAGTCTTCGAAAGCATCTAAAATTTCATGGAAACGGGATTCCCATCCAAGAGCTTTTTGTTCTTGGAGAGTACTTAAAAAAGATTGCATTCTTTTTTCTAATTCATTTTTTCCCATTACCATTCCTCAATTGATTTTAATGTAAAGCTCATCGCTATTTTCTTTTCATAATAAGCCGCTTCATTAATAAATAACGGCCAAACACTATGATCATTTTCAAAGGGAATATCTTTCCCATCAAACGTTCTAAACAAAGGTGCTCCTGGCTTTAGTTCTAAATAATCTGAACTATGAAGACTAGGATGAATCATCGCACTGATGTTCCCATTAGAGTCCCTTGGATAATCCACGTCTCTATGCTGTGTAAATACCGTAACTTTCTTTTTTTCTTTTTTCTGTAATACTTGATTATTCCATTCAGAAATAAGTTCAAGATAACGATAAACCACTTGTTCTGTTTGTTCAAATAGACTTGCCTGTAAAGTACCATGACTTTGAGGCCCCACTTCTATACAAACATCCGCACGAGCTAAAGTCCCAAAATAAGGTGATGCCCCTCGTTCCTCTGGCTGATAATAAATATGCACATTAGGAAATTCATGAGCAATTTGAGCAGAAGCTCTTGTTGTAAAGGGATCCTTTGTAGACAAAATGAGGCAAATCCCCATATTAGATTCTGTATTATGAATATCTAAAATCAAATCCGTTTTTGTAGAATCGCCTTTTGGGCCATAAGTTCCATTCAATTCCTGAGCTCGGTTCCATTCTACACAAAGAGACTGAGTCGATCCTGTTAACATATGATTAGCAAAGCTTCTATTGAGATCATGATCTACATAGCGCCTTACTATCGCTACTGCCGCTGGATTAACCATTAATAAATCTACTTGAACATCAGGAACTTTATTTTTACAAAGCTCTGGATTAGTGGTCCATTTTTTTATTAATTGAACTCCAGTTAACTCATTACCATGAGTTCCACCAGAGATAATCACTGTTTTTATCTTATCCATACTAAAAGAAAGGTAGAAAAACTAACTTTACTTTATGGATTTGAATTTTAATAGAAGACTTTCTATCGCTCCTATGCTCGACTATACGGATCGTCATGAGCGTTATTTTTTGCGTTTATTAAGCAAACACATCCTTTTATATACAGAAATGGTGACTACCCACGCCCTTCTTCATGCTGGGGCTGATCGTTTTCTAAAACATGATCCAAAAGAGCACCCCGTGGCCTTACAATTGGGCGGAAATGACCCTTCTGCACTTGCAGAGTGTTCTAAAATGGGTGAGGACGCTGGCTTTTCTGAAATTAACCTCAATTGTGGCTGTCCTTCGGATCGCGTCCAGAGCGGTGCTTTTGGTGCTTGCCTCATGAAAGACAAAAAATTAGTCGCTGATTGTATGTCTGCAATGCAAAAAGCCGTTTCAATCCCTGTTTCAATTAAAACTCGTATTGGCGTAGATCATGATGATTCTTGGGAATTCTTCTTTGACTTTGTAAAAACAATTGCAGATACAGGTTGTAACACCTTTATTATTCATGCTAGAAAAGCTTGGCTTAAAGGATTAAGTCCCAAGGAAAACCGCACAAAACCCCCACTAATGTACGATTTTGTTTTTCGTTTGAAAGAAGAACTTCCCCATTTAAATATTTCTCTGAATGGCGGGGTTCAATCTCTCAATACCGTAGAAGAATGTCTTAAAATAGTAGACGGGGTGATGGTCGGTAGAGAAGCTTACGAAAATCCTTGGTTTTTAGCAGAAGCCGACGAACGCATTTTTGGAGAAAAGTCAGTCGCTCCTCCAAATCAAAAAGCACTACTTGAAGCTTTTTTACCTTACATGGAACAGCAGTTGAAAGAAGGTTGTCCCTTAACCATGATGACAAGACATCTGTTTGGTCTTTTTAACGGCATCCCTGGCGCTAGAAGATATAGACAGATCATCAGCGAAGAAGCAAATCGAAGAGGCGCAGGAATCGAAACCGTGATTAAAGCCATCAACGCCGTTTCTGAAATTTAGATGTGTTTATTTGGTGCAAGTGAAGAACAATTTCCCATTCGCATAGATTGATTTTCGCGAAACTTACTTGTTTAAGTTTTTCAACAAAACACTAAAAAGCCCCTCTAACCCAACCCAGTTTTTTTCATGAAGAGTCAAGCGTTCATGTTTACCACAAGGGTATCATTACCCAAAGGGTATCATTACCCAAAGGGTATCACTACCACAAGGGTATCACTCTCACGTAAGTAGTAAACTACTAAGTGTTCATGTTTCTTACTAAGCGCAGCTCTGCATGGTTCAACTACAGCGGTAAACCGCTAAGTTTCACGTAAAAGTGCAAGTGTACGTGTTATTGTAAATTCAATAGCGTAGATTCAAATGAAGAAAAATGGTATTCAATTAACAAACACTAGCTAATTAGCAGGCGGAAATGGTTGTTATTGATGAGCTCTTCTGAAAAAAAGAAAAGCTCATCTAAACAAACCGAGTTT
>JAAYXQ010000094.1 GCA_012515825.1 Fibrobacter sp. | reverse complement strand
TGCTTAACAATGTTTTTAACGCCTTCTTCTGAGAAGCGTAAATCTTCTGCTTTTAATGCAGCAGAGTTAATCATAAATAAGCGAATAGCATCGGCTCCCGTACGCCCAATGAGTTCATTAGGATCTGGGTAGTTGCGTAGGCTCTTAGACATTTTCTGCCCATTTTCAGCAAGAATAATGCCGTTTACAATGACGTTCTTAAACGCAGGCTTTTGGAAGAGGGCGTTGGAGAGAACGGATAGAGTATAGAACCAGCCGCGAGTTTGATCCAGGCCTTCGGCAATAAAGTCTGCAGGGAAAGAAGCTTCGACCATTTCTTTATTTTCAAAAGGATAATGGTTTTGTGCATAAGGCATAGAGCCAGATTCAAACCAGCAATCGAAAACTTCGCTTGTGCGGCGGAATTCTTTGCCATTCTTTTTAATGACAATTGGGTCTACAAAGTGTTTGTGTAAATCGTTTAATTTTACACCAGAAAGTTCTTCGAGCTCTTGGATGGAACCAACAGCAATCATTTCCCCGTCTTCAGAGAGCCAGACAGGGAGTGGAGTGCCCCAGAAACGGTTGCGAGAAATATTCCAGTCTCTAGCGTTTTCTAACCATTTTCCGAAACGACCATTTTTGATATGATCAGGAACCCAGTTGATTTGCTGATTAGAATCAATCATCCATTGTTTTAATGTTTTGGTTTCGCCTTCAGCATTAGTGAGTTCGCCATCTATTTTTAAGAACCATGTTTTTAAGGCTCTATATAAAAGAGGAACACCAGTTCTCCAGCAATGAGGATAACTATGAACTAAAGTATCATGTCTAAAAACACGTCCTTGTTCTTTTAAGAAAGCCATAATAGATTTGTCGGCTTCTTTTGCGCCCAATCCTTGCCATAGAGGTACTTTTTCTGTGAAACGACCTTCTTCGTTAAGAGGATCAAAAAGGCCAAGCCCAAGAGAGGCTCCTAATTGAAAGTCTTCTTCACCAAAGCTAGGTGCAATATGAACCGCGCCAGCGCCGTCATCGGTGCTTACGAAATCAGCGGGATATATCTGGTAGCGCTTTTCGAGCTCTTCTTTAGTAGCGTAGGCATCTGAAAAACGGAATAAAGGTTCGTAGTGGAGCCCGAGTAAATCAGATCCTTTACATGTATCTAATACTTCAGCATCTTTAAAGTAGGCTTGAATACGACTAGTGGCGACCCAGAGTTTTTTATCTTCATGGGAAACAAGACTGTATTCCATATCAGGCCCAACAGCAATTGCAAAGTTAGATGGCAAAGTCCAAGGAGTCGTTGTCCAGACAAGTATAGAGGTATCCTTAAAGCGAGAATTTTCTGAAACAATAGGGAAGATTAAAGTTAAAGATGGGTCTTGACGATCTTTATAACCTTGATTTGTTTCAAAATTTGAAAGAGGTGTTGCAAGAGCAGGACTATAAGGCTGAATGCGATAGCCCTGGTAAATTAACCCTTTATCAAAGCATTGTTTGAAAACCCACCAAACAGATTCCATAAATGGAGTGTCCATGGTTTTATAATCTCGATCGAAATCAACCCAGCGACCCATACGTCTAACGGTTTTACGCCATTCGCCAGTGTATTTTAAAACAGCACCACGGCAAGATTCATTAAAACGGTCTTCTCCAAAGGCGCGGATTTCAGCAACGCCAGCGAGTTTTAATTCATTTTGAATTAAACTTTCAATAGGAAGTCCATGACAGTCCCAACCAAATCGGCGAGGAACGGTTTTACCTTTCATGGTCCAATATCGAGGAACAATATCCTTAATGGTTCCTGCGAGTAAATGCCCATAGTGTGGTAAGCCAGTTGCAAAGGGAGGCCCATCATAAAAATTAAAAGTATCGTTATTTTGGTGCTTAGTCAGTGATTTTTTAAAACTGTCATCACGATCCCATAAATCTAGAACGCGTTCTTCTAAAGAAGGAAAGGTTTCATCTCTTTTAACTTCACGGAACATAATAAACCTCAAGAAAGATCAAAATGCAAGTGTGTAAATCTTGCTTATTTTTGCTGTAAAAGTAGTAAATCCGATCTTGATACAAAACCCATGCATTTAAAACAAAAGCATTTGAGAACATAAATATTATGCTCTTGATATTTTTTGAGAACATATTTATAGAAAAACAGGGTGGAAATGATGAAAAATAATGGTTGTAAATATGAATTGAAGAATTGCGTTTTTTTTACAAAGAAATATAATTAGGCGTTTTAAAGCCTTATTATATAAGATTTATTAAGGATAACGCCTAGTTTTAGGAGAAAAAAGGGTTGTTGATGTAAAAAAGAAAAATAAACTAGATAAGGACTAGGTTTTTATTTGATTTTTGTTTAAATTATTAAATAATTTGAGAACATCTAAAGCAAAGCAAGGTTTTTCAAAAAACAAAAAAGGATTGGTTTAAGTATGAAAAAAATGATTCCCTTACTCTTGTGTTTGTTCTTTGCTTCCTTATCGTGGGCACAGAATGTCACTATCATAGAAGCCGCAGGTTGGTTTGAATCGGCGTATGTCGAATGGAGCCCTGTCAGTGGGGCTACTAGCTATAATGTCTATTATAGCGGCGCAGGTGTAAGCGAACAGAAGCTAGACGCCCCATTGATTCGTAAATATGGTTCATATTATAGAGCCGATGCTTTAGGGTTAGCTCCTGGTTCCTATACATTAAAAGTGGTTCCTGTGACTAATGGCGTTGAGGGAACAGGGGCTGTAACATCTACAGTCACTGTGAAAGCGCATGATCGTTCTGGTTTTGCTTTCTCTAATAACAAAGTTCCAGGCGCATATAATAAAGATGGTACTCCAAAAAATGGGGCAGTCATTCTTTATATTACCGAGAACACAAAAAACACAATCTCTTTAGAGGTGACAGGGGCGAGTGCAAACCCTTGCGTGGGTTTACAGACCATTTTAGATGGGTTTAAGAAAGGAAAAGATAGCCGTCCTTTAATTGTTCGTTTAATAGGTTCCATTAGTGATATGTCTTATATGATCTCTGGAGATGTTGTTATAGAAAATTCAAATAATGCTTCTGGTTCTATTACAATTGAAGGTGTTGGTGAAGATGCTGTAGCGAATGGGTGGGGTATTCGCTTAAAGAATGCAAGTAATATTGAAGTTAGAAATCTTGGGATTATGAATGTCAATAGTGGTGAAGGTGATAATTTAGGACTACAGCAAAACAATGAATATGTTTGGATTCATCATAATGATTTCTTTTATGGAGACGCTGGATCAGATTCTGACCAAGCAAAAGGCGATGGTGCTCTTGACTGTAAAAAATCAACATATGTGACGTTCTCTTACAATCATTTTTGGGATACAGGAAAATCGAATCTCTTAGGTTTAAGCGAAGGAACTACAGAGGGCCTTTATATTACTTATCATCACAATTGGTATGACCATTCCGATTCACGCCATCCAAGAGTTCGTTTTTATTCTGCTCATGTTTATAACAATTACTATGATGGCATTTCGAAGTATGGAATTGGCTCTACAAATGGTTCTTCTATTTTTGCCGAGGGCAATTACTTCCGTAACTGTAAATACCCGATGTTAACTTCTATGCAGGGATCCGATGTTTGGGATGAATCCAAAGGGGCTAATGACTATGGTGAGATGCCCACTTTCTCAAAAGAAGATGGTGGAACGATAAAAGCTTATGATAATTATATTGAAGGCGCTAAACGATTTGTGGCTTATGGAGATACAAAGTTTAGCGGATCCACTGTAGATTTTGATGCTTATGTGGTGACGAGTAAAAGCACTTCTGTGCCTTCTTCTGTAAAGTCGGTTTATGGTTCTAATACCTATAATAATTTTGATCAAAATACTTCGATTATGTATTCATATACGGCTGAATCTCCTACATCAGCAAAAACGACCGTCATGGCTTATGCGGGCCGAATGAACGGAGGTGATTTTAAGTGGACATTTAATAATGCGGTTGATGATACGGCTTATAGTGTAAATACGGCTTTGAAGTCCGCTTTAATCAAGTATACTACGTCATTGATTCAAGTGCAAGGTGAAAGCGAAAGTGTAATCACTAGTTCGAATTCGAATGAGTCTTCTAGTTCAAATTCAAATGGGTCTTCTAGTTCACAAGAACCTTTGTCTAGCTCTAGCTCAAACTCAGGTTCTTTGATTAATGGAGATATAGTTCATAACTTTACGTTAGATGGTACTTCTAGTAATCACTTTAACATTACTGGAAATTTATCTACTTCAAAAGGGACTGTTACTTATGGAAATCTCTCTTTAACACAATGCTTAAAGATGGAATCGTCTACCCAAATTTCATTCTCCATTGAAAATGCAGCAGAACTTACTTTGGTTTTCAATCCTGATTTCTCAGGATCAGTAAAGATCAATGGATCTTCTTATTCGAGTAACAATGGAATAGCAACAATCAGTTTAGAGTCTGGAGATTATACGATTACTAAAGGGGAGAGTTCAAATCTTTTCTATATCAGCATCTCTTTTGAAAAAACGACCCCTATAAAGAGAATTGTTCATCTTCACAACCGAGTGTATTTTGATTCTTATGCGAACGCCCTTTATATTCCAGAATCAGTAGGCATAACACAAATAAATATTGTGAGTGTAAATGGTGATCATCTAAAGATGAAAGCGAGTGGATCTGTGGTGGATTTGAACCATTTGCGATCTGGGGTATATATTGTTAGAGTCAAAACTGATCTTGGTTGGATTCAAAACAAAATTTATAAGAAGTAATCTAAAAACAATAATTATTAGTTCCATATAATATAAAGATCCTTCATAAAAGGGTCTTTTTTCTTGATACTATACATGGACTCTAGGTAATGCTTGGCTTTCTTCAATTGTTTCAACATAAAGTACGCTACAGTTTTTTTCGGGCGTTTAACCCAACCGCTGTTGGTGTAGCCTACAAAATGTATAGAAAACATAGACTATTCTTAAGACATATCGAAAAAAACGCTTTTTTTTTTTATAAAAAAGGCATGATTTGTGTTTTTTTGCTTACATTTTTAATTTTATTTATAGAAAATAGGATTTTAAGGAAAATCGTTAGTTTGATGAGTTTAGTCTTAAAAGTCTATTTTAACAAATGGACTATTTTAAATACTTATATCATCATAAAGCGAATTAAAATAGATTGTTTGTATTCACGTCTGAGAAGTGATGTTCTCGACATAACAGAGTGGTTTTTTGATGAATCGTTCATTGGGTGTTATTGGTTATGAAATTCTTGATTGTACTGGCGAAGGAACTTTTGGTACAGTTTATCGTGCAAAACAAAAAAGTACAGGTCAAATTACAGCCATAAAGGTTTTGAAAGAAAATGTTCGTAATGATATTTCCTATGAAAGAAGAAAAGCTCGTTTTTTAAGAGAAACGCAAGTTTGTGCTGCTCTTAGACACCCATATATTGTTCAAATACTTGACCAAGGATCTACAAAAGACGAGCTACTATATGCTGTATTTGAATTTGTAGAAGGTGAAACATTACAAAATCTTTTGAAAAGGAAAGGTGCTTTACCTATTCGTCAATTAAAAATCATCATGAGTCAGGTTTTAGAGGCTTTAGCATATGCGCATCAAAAGGGTATAATACATCGAGATCTAAAGCCAGGAAACATAATGGTTCATTCTATTCAAGACCATACTTATGCTAAAATTTTAGATTTTGGAATGGGTGGATTTCTTGAAGAATCAGGCGTTGATTATCAAACACTCACTTTACCTTCTGATGCTTTAGGAACTCCATCTTATGGTGCTCCTGAGCAGCTTCGCGGGGAACGGCCTTCATCGAAATCAGATCTATACTCTTGGGGGCTAGTCTTTTTAGAATGTTTGACAGGTGAACCTGTAATGAAGGGTGCAAGTGTAGCAGATATTATTCACCAACAATTATTGCTTGATGATATTGTATTACCTGCTGGAATTGCTTCTCATCCACTATCGACTTTATTACGTCGCGTTTTAGCAAAACGAGTTGAAGATCGAGCCTCTGATGCTTCTGCTGTTTTAGCTGAATTGGAAAAAATTCATTTAGATGATTTAGTGGGTTCTTTTAGATCTTCAGTGAAAGAACAATCATCTTATTATGTTGCTGATGAAACCGCCGAAGGTATTTTAGCGGGGCAAGATTTACAAGAAGTAACTCTTCTCTGTTATGCTATAGAATTAACATCTAATCAAGAAAAAAAGACGGTTCCAGAAAATAGGGATTTCCTTTTTAGATCTATTAAGAATAATTTTGCTGATATCGTTTCTAAGTATGGAGGTTATGCAGCAGGGAGTTTAGGGGATTTTCATTTATGTTATTTTGGCTATCCTCGCTCTTCCGATATGGACGCTTCTCTAGCGGGAAGATGTGCCTTAAACTTACAAAAAGAAATGGAAGTTTTTCATCAAAAAAACTTAGCTGATTCTCCTTTCCGATTTAACGTTCGAATAGGAATACACTCTGGTCCAATTCTAGTCGAAAGAGGAGCCGTTCCTTCTGGAGAAACGTCTCACGATGTTTTAAGGTTAACCGCATTAACTCCTCCAGGAAAAATTTATTTGAGTCACACTTCTTGTGAGCGATTGATTCAAAGAGTGAATATAGAGCCTGTTACAGGTTTAGAATCATTTATAGAAAGAGGTGTGGCGGCTCTTATTTCAGAAAAGTCTAATCCACCTCATTTATTCCAACAGGGTCTTCCTTTTATTGGTCGAATTAAAGAAAGAGAATCCATTGAAAAAGGGTTTGAAAAAGTAAAACAGGGAAGTACAGTCTCTTTCCTTATTCAAGGGGAGCCAGGTATTGGAAAATCTTCTCTTATTCGTTCTTTGTATCCTTTGTTTCAATCAGAAGATTCTTTATTAGAAGAAATTCAATGTTACCCTGAGTATAAAAACAATGCGCTATACCCCATTTGGCAAATGATCCGTCGCCAAATAAATATATCTGAAAAAGAAAACCCAGAAGAAGCAGTAAAGAAATTAAAGGACGCTTTTATAATGACAAAAAGCGATATGGATACTTTTTTCCCTTTATGTTGTCTTTGGCTTTCTCTACCTATTCCTGCTCCATATGAGCTAAAAAAATTGTCTTTTGAAAAACAAAAAAGTGTTCTTTTTGAGGGCCTTAGTCATTTTATTCGATATATAGCTTCTCGTAAAATAGTACTTGTGATAGAAGATTTGCACTGGGCTGACCCAACTACCCTAGAATGGATTCATTTCTTACTGGAATCAAATGAAGAATCTTCAATGCTGCTTCTTCTTACGGCAAGGCCAGATTTTAAATCCCCTTTTTCTAAGAAAAAAGTATCTACACTTTCTTTAAATGAACTTTCTGTAGAAGAGTCACAGGAATTTGTTTTAAGCTTAACGCAAAATAATCCGATTCCTTCTGAAATTCAAAAAAATATTTTAAGTCGAGCTGGTGGACTTCCCATATTTATTGAAACATTAACTCAGACTATTGTGGAAAAGGTTTCGACGCAAAATAAAACAGAAGAAGTATTACGATCTTCTTTTTGGGGAAATATTCCTAATAGCTTAATGGACTTATTGAATGCACAAATTCATCAACTTCATAAGTCTAGAGAAACGGCTCAAATAGCTTCTATTATTGGTCGTGATTTTGAATACGATTTAATGGCACAAATTTCATTTTTAAGTGAAGCGGCATTAAAAGAAGATCTTCAAGAGCTAATAAATCAGCGTATTATTGAAATCAAAGAAATAAAAAATCGTGAGGTATACACCTTTAAGCATGCTTTATTAAAAGAAGCGGCTTATTTATCTGTAACGCAAGCGAAGAAAAAAGAATATCATTCTCGAATTGCAGAAATACTTGAGAAAAATAATTCTAATCCAAATGAACAATATTTTATGGAGCTTTCCAAACATTATGCAGGGGCTCTTGATTATGAAAAAGCCATTTCTATTGGTATAGATGCAGCTACTTCATTCTTAAATAAAGCAAGCCTTTTGGAAGCGATTACTCTTTCTTTTGAAATGTTAGATTGGATTGATTTATACCAGAATACAAAAAAAGAAGAATTCCGTTTACAAATACACCGTATATTAACTCAAGCTTTAATGGGTTCACATGGGTGGGCTGATCCAAAAGTGAAAAAGTATTTGGATATATCAAGAAGCCTTTTAGATGAGATTGGAGAAAGTCGTCATTATGGCCCTATTCTTTGCTCTTTAATGACATACCATTATGTGAGTAGCAATAGAAAAGAACTTAAATGTATTTCAGAAGAAGTGATGCATCATGCCGTTGTGATTTCAGATATAGGTCTTGAAATAGCAGGGAAAATGTTTTATGGTTTGTGGGCTCATGGTGCTGGAGAATACGAAGAGGCAGAGGCTTGTTTTGAATATGCCCTAAGTCATTATGATCCAGTAGAACACAAAAATCATGGAGAGCTTCTTGGAATAGATACACGAGCTTGGTCTTATGCAACACTTGCTTTAGTCAAGTGGTTCCGAAATGATTCAGCGAATGCCGTTTTATTTTCTGATAAGGGTGTGG
This sequence comes from Fibrobacter sp., assembly GCA_012515825.1. GTDB lineage: Bacteria > Fibrobacterota > Fibrobacteria > Fibrobacterales > Fibrobacteraceae > Fibro-01. Next base: position 6,887 of record JAAYXQ010000094.1, on the reverse strand, counting down.
CATGGGCGAGAGAATTAAATCATATTCCTTCACTTTGCATCTCTCTTCTGTATAAAGCGAATTTATGTCATTATCGAGGAAATCGAGAAGAAGCTCTAGAAATTGTGGAAGAATTGAATAAGTACGCAGAAACCTATAATCTTCCAGCTTACAAAGCATATGGTCAAATAATGCTTGCTTGGATCAAAAAAAATCCTGAAAAAGCAGAAGCAGAAATTAAAATGCTTGAAGAAATGGGGTGTACCGCAGCACTTTCTTATTATCGATCTTTATTAGCTGACACTTATGCTGATCAAGGTCGATACGATTTAGCAGTAGATAATATTAAGGCTTGTCTACTACTTTGTGAGTCTAATGATGAGTATTATTATCAGTTTGAATTGTTGAGATTAGAATTCTTGTATCTATCAAAGATGACTCCACCAAAGACGGAAGAAGCGGCAAAAGTTTTAGAAAAGGCAAAAACAGTTGCTTTTAGTCAGGGAATAATCTGTACGAATTTTTAAAATAAATCTCTATAGAAGATATTCTATTTGGATTTATATTATCATGAAGAAAAATTACTTCATATAATTAGAAATATTTTTAAAAACTTGTATCTCTTTTTCTTTAAACGCTATATTTTAATAATAGAACTTGCAGGGGATGCTCGCACTTTGTAAGTGAATATTTATTAAAAGTGGGCAAAGAGGAGATGATTATGAATGGTACGAATGATTTAATGAAATTCAGGACCATGTACTTAAAAGCAATAGCAGAATCATGGAGGGATACCACAGGAGCTTTTTTAAAAAAGCTTCAGCAAGATCCTATTGGTGTTTTACAAAGTCTAGGAGATTATGAATTTCCATGGGATATTCATATAGACATAAAAAGTGTAGCGCCAGAAGATAGTTTATGGAGTCCAGAAATAGCTGGAGGCTGGGTCGGTAAAAATGCGGTAATTTGTTTATGGCTTCCTCCTCCTCCAGAAAATGAAGATGAATACGGGAGAGCGTGGGCTGCTTATTATGACGAATTTCCATCTTATTTAGGGGCAATACAAAATAGTCCTCGTCAGGCAAATCCTGCTTCTTATGGGCATTCGTATGCTCCAGGAATGGGAAAAGCAAATGACTTTTTAGAGTTTAGTGCGGTTGTCATGCGCTTAATTGCCTTGGTTTGGAAGGATAAACAAGTTCTTCGAGAAATTCAGGCGATTGAGAATACCAATAAAGGGGTTACCATCATTAATAAATGGCTAGGCTTTAATATGCCATGGAATATGGATGTGAGCCTTAAACTCTCTGGCTGGAGTTCTTCTTCTTCAGATGAAGAAAAACTATGTAGGTGGAATTCCGAAAGAAAGGAATGGCCAAAGCCTATTCAAGGAAAGCGTCCCAACAGTTGCCGTAACTCTTTACAGTTTTATATTCCTAGCAGACCTATCCAGGCTGAAAAGGATAAAAGTATAGAAGCTATTGCATTAAGCGCTTATAATATGACTGGTGATCAATATCCATTCACTTGTCCTTGATATTCTTTCAATAATAATCACATCTAAAAACTATAAGTGTTTTTAGATGTGATAAAAGGTTTTTTATGTCTGTTAAAAATATGAACGATTCAGGAATATATTTGGGAAAAGGTCTTCAAATATTTGTTCTTTCCCCTAATAAGGCTATTGTTGTTGGAGAAAAAAATCATTTTGTGATTAGTGGAGAAGATCAAGTTGCAGTACTTGAACTAATTAATCAATCCTATTCGGAGACGGAAATCCTTATGGCTTTAGGTACTCGTTTAGGGGAACTAAATGTACTTTCTATCTTACATCATTTTTTTCATAGTCAACTTTGTTATCGCGCTGCTTTTCCAATAGATGCGACTTGCCAGGATTATATTTGTTATGAAAACTCTAATTTATTGTCGGACTACAATTCTTTTTCGATTGAGTTTTTAGAAGATAGTGACAACAAAGGTATTATTGAAAATCTTTTTGAAGAAGAGGGCTTATTTTCTGATCAATCACATTTAGAATCAAATTCAAAATTGCGTGTTATTGTTACAAAAAGTCTAACTCATTTGAGTTTAAAAGAAATCAATCGAACTCAAAAAAAATTAAATTCCCCTTGGCTTCTTTTGTCTTTGGAAGGGCCAGATCCAATGATTATACCTTTCTTTAATCCAGTATATGGCCCTTGTTATCAGTGTTTTTTATTTTGGTATAAGGTCAATCATCCAGTTGAACAATACATACTAAAAAAGACAGGGGAAATGGTTTCTTCAAAAGAAGTTGCTCAGAAAATGGCTGTTAGAGAGCTTGCTAAACAAGCAGTTATCTTTATAAAAAACTTCCTTTTAGGTTCAAGGGATGTGGCTTTCGATGTCATGAGTATTGATGGTGAAACAAGAATCTGCTCTTTGCATACTTTATTAAAACGCCCACAGTGTCCTTGTTGTGGTGATTCCAAATATATGAAGAATCAAGGCTTTGAAGCGATTCAACTTGAAAATAAAAAGAAGGGATTTGTTAAGGATGGTGGTGCTCGTCTACAAGATCCTTTAACGACATTTCATCAGTTTAGAAATTTGATTAGTCCTTTAGTTGGTCCTGTAAGTCAATTTGGCCCAATGCCAAATAGGCATACAAATGAACGGCCCGTCTTTTTATCTGGATATAGAACGTGTCCTAGTCTTGATGATATCGATGCGTTTTCTTTTCAGCGTATATGTGCAGGGAAAGGATGTTCCGTTGAACAAGCACAAGTGAGTGCTTTATTTGAGGCTGTGGAACGATTTAGCAGCTTATATCAAGGTGATGAGGCTATTGTCAAAGGGTGTTTACATGATATGGGGCCGAGCGCTTTTCATCCGAATGATTTACAATTATTCAGTGATGCACAATTAGATTCTTGGACTCAGGAGCATCTTCAAAAATTAGGTGCATTAAAAGTCGCAAAACGTTATAATGAAGAAGATCCTTTGCACTGGACTCCAGGATGGTCTCTGACTTATAATTGCAGACGTTTTATTCCTTTTACTTATTGTTTCTCAGATGTGTCTAGTCATATCAATTCAAGTTATGCTTGTTACACAGGAAATGGTGTTGCTGCGGGAGTTTGTTTAGAGGAGGCTATTTTACAGGGGCTTTTTGAATTAGTAGAACGAGATGCTGTTGCTATCTGGTGGTACAACCAAATTCAAAGACCCGCTCCAAATGCAGAGGTTTTGGCTGATTCCTTTTATATCAAAACAAAAGAAGAATATAAATCAGCAGGCTGGAATATGTGGGTGCTAGATTTAACACATGATTTATCGATTCCTGTTTATGCTGCTCTTGCTCAATCGGAAAAGGACGGTCGTTTTTGTATAGGTTTTGGATGTCACCTTTCTTCAAGACTAGCCTTATATAGGGCATTAACAGAGTTAAATCAGTTGTTTGATCCAGCAGGAGATCTGAAAACCCCATGGGATGATCATGCGATGACTTCTAGGGATTACTTATTCCCTTCGGGAGAATCGGCATCATCGCGTACTTATCCATTAAATCAAACAGGCTTTTTGGATGATATTCAAGAATGCCTTCATTTATTAAATCTTGCTAATCTAGAGTTAGTTGTTGTGAATAAAACAAGGCCAGACACTGGAGTTAAAGTGGCTCATGTCATAGTTCCAGGTCTTCGACATTTTTGGCCAAGATTTGGTAAAGGACGTCTCTATGATGTTCCTCTTAAATTAGGATGGTTAAAAAAGAGTCCTTATGAAAAAGCATTAAATCCAGTCCCGCTACTTGTTTAGTATATTATTAAAATATGGGCAAAATTCTAAAAAATGAAACAGAAATATGTCTTTTTCGAGATCATATTTTTGGACGCGACTTACGGTGTAGCTCTGTATTGAAAGGCAATGCTGTTTCACGTTTTCATGCACGAATTAGTTGGAATGGAGAAAATTGGTGTCTACGTGATCTAGGAAGTCGAAACGGTACTTATGTAAATGGCCGTTTGCTTGCAACAGAAGGCGTTTTTTACTTAAATCCAGGCGATGTCATTCTTTTTGGTGATTTTGAAGAAAAGTATCTTTTTTCTGAACGTACGCCACCTGAATCTTGTTTAATTTATGCTGGAAATGATGGCGTTGAAAAAAAAGTCTCTTTAACTCATTTGCTTCCTCTACCTTCCATGGAACGCCCTGTGGCAACTATTTTTGCTGGGAAAAATGGAGGTTATTTCTTAGAAACAGAATCAGGTGAATTATTACCTCTTCAACATGCAGTTCCTTTTTTTGTGGAAGAGATAAAATACACACCTTTTTTTGAAAATCCTCCAGATGAATCTCCACAAACAGATACATCGGAAATGACAGGTAGCAGTTCCGCTTACATCAATTTTCTAGAAATTTTAGTTTCTCCTGATGAGGAAAGTGCCGAAGTGCGTTTTCATAAAGGAAATGAGGTTTTTTCTTTAAATCATAAGGTTCATTTTTATTTGCTTGCTTATTTAGCGAGAAAGAGAATCGAAGAATCAGAAGCGCAAGAAAATACTTTGAAAGAGACTAAAGACGATGACAATGGTTGGATTGATTGTGAGGTCATTAGTAAAGAATTAATGATGAATCGAGATCATTTAGGCCAACAAGTCTTTAGAATTCGTCAAGAATTCAAGTCCATAGACCCCTTAATTGCTGAAAAAATCATCGATCGTCAACTTCGAGGAAAAATGCGAATAGGCTTTCCTGCTTCAAAAATCCAGATAAAAAAGATGAAATAGGGACCGTCCTATTTTGTAATGTTTTGTAATGGACTTTTTTTCATGCTAGACTTAAATTTATAAATGTAAAGAAAAATTAATGTTTGTAAGTTAGGTTAACGATCATGGATAAGAAAAGCGCTATTATGGCTCATATGCTAACAGAACAGGGCGGTTCCGTTTTGGTCCGCTGTGAAGGCGGCTTTATCTCTCGTTTCACCCTGTCTTATGAATTTGAAGGTATAGAATTTAGTAAACATTCTGGTAATATTTCTTTGGGCGTAAATAAATCTGAATCTGTTCCAATTGGAGCAAAGAATTTATTTCTAAAAGTCGAAGAAATGTGGGGTTTTGGATGGTCAACTATTTTTATTCAACAATTTGCTGAACCCGTTCAAAAATGTTACAAGGTATATGGTACTACATTAAATCCCAAATGGATAGAAATCTAGGAGGGGGGAGAGAAATAAGCAGCCGCCAATTAATTTGAGCGGCTGTTTATTCTTTTTTAGGGAGGAAAGAATAATATGAGTTATGATCCTTTTCTAAAAATCTATGTAGAACATGAATACTCTGATTTTCAATTATGTCCAACATTACGTTTACAACCAACAAAAAATACAACGCATTGGTTAAATCAGCATAAGTGTATTTCTCTATATGGCCCAGGGAATGTTAAGATATCAAAACATGTGGATATCCATGTTGAGAAGCCCGTAATACTTGATTTTCTAGGCTTTTGTAGTGATCCCAATTTTCCAAATTACACGTTATTTGAAAATGAAGAAGTAGAAAGTGTTCCTGTGTATTTTTGTAAAACACCAAGAAGCAATAATATTAAAACTGAGTATTTGTGGGAAAAATGGGATTATCTTTTTACAGAAAATAAAATAATAAGGCCCTATTTTATCGTTAAAGTACAAATACTACCACATGTTTTACATGAACAAAAAATATCGATTCGCTTATCAAGTAAGAAAGTTTATGCAAAATATTATATCATGGGAGAGTTTGCTCAGAAACCAACACAAATCATTGATATTTCTTATGGGCATGAAAAAATCCATTTTAATCCTGTTCAGGAAACTCTTCCAGTAAGCGCTCAATCTTTTATTTCTGATCGTCCAATTCCCTTACAAAAAGGGAATAGAACGCATTTTCAATTGCAGGAAAAGGGCTCTTCTCGTATATTACTTTCTAGGCTTCCAGATGTGAATCCAAAGTCATTAATAGAAGCAAAAAAATCAGATGGCTCTGTTATTTTAATCGCTGAAACATTAGTTCTATAATAGCCTATTCCAAGTAGGACCATCAAACTCTTTGTCTTTTCTGCGCTCTTTTTGTATCAATAATAAGAAGCAATAGTAAGTTTTGGCTAATCGGGTAGTCAAAATTTTGTCATAATACAATTTATCAAAGGAATGTGCCCGAAAGTATGGAGGTCTCATGAAAAAACTATTTATCTTCGCTGCTTGTACATTATTGATTGCCTGTGCAAGCTCATCTAAAAAACCTCTGCAATATTCAAGTAATGATTTATTTATGCAGGTGCAACAAGCACAAGACTCTCTTAATAGAATAGAAAACAACTAAAAAAAAGGCTCTTAAATAAGGGCCTTCTTTTTTTGGATAAGAAGATTAATGGTATGGTTCAGTTTTAGTGTATTTGTAGTTTTCGAATAGCTACGCCTTTTTCTGAAGAGGCTTTTACAATAAATACACCTTTATGATTATTTGAGTTAAAAGAAAGCTTATTTCCGCTTAATGAACTATGTATTTCTTTTCCTTTGAGATCATAAACTTGCCATAGAGTTTTAGTCCAGTGTGAAGGAGCTGTAAATTCTATTGATTCTGCTCCATATCTAAGGTTGATTTTGTTACTCACATTAGAGGTTAATTTTTTAGGAATGGAAACGTATGGGTTGATTTCGATTCCTTTTGTGTCCTCTTTAGGATTATCTAAGTTTTCAATCACATTGCAGAAAGTCCCGCTCATTAAAGAAACGCCAAACCAAGCAAGGAATTGGTCAAAATACATTTCGTTATGGAGAGTATCTTCTAAATTTTCAGTATCTAGAATTAAGCCAAAGAAATCAGCATCTTCATCGTATTCATAAAATTTGGCCATTTCATTTGTAAAACTAATTTTATCTTCATCAG
>JAAYXQ010000093.1 GCA_012515825.1 Fibrobacter sp. | reverse complement strand
TTGAACACTTAAAGGTCAAAATAATATTAATGACCTCTGTTTTAAAATCAAGTAATAAAAGTTTTGTATACAAAAAAGCATTTAATCTGTTTTCATGAAGAAAAACGTATTAAAAATGCTTTTTTTCTTATTATTTCTTTTCTTTTAACATCTTTTCTACTAGTTCTACACTGAAACGATCTTGACGTTTTCCGTTGATATAGAAGTTTGGCGTGCCTTGAACCCCAATTTTAACACCTAACTGGAATTCTTCATTAATTCTTTTTTGCTTAGCGGAGTCGAGAACCATGTCTTTTTTGAATTTTTCCATATTTAATCCAACTTCTTTGGCAACTTTTTCAAAAGTTTCTTGAGTGAGTTCTCTAAAATGTGGAGCTAAAGCATAGCGGAATTCCCAGAATTTACCCTGATTTTGAGCAGCTATACTTGCTGCAGCTGCTGCTGGGGCATTGGCATGGAAACTTAAAGGGAAGTGTTTGTACACAAATTTGATGTCATTTGGGTATTTTTTCATTAAACCTTCGATCACAGGAGCTACATTACTGCAATAAGGGCATTGAAACTCAGTGAATTCAACAATAGTGAGTTTTGGATTCTTTGTGTTTCCAAAAACAGGGCTTTCGGCATCTGGAATATCCCAAATTTTATTAGCTTGTTCCATTTCAATGCGAATTTCATCAATTGAAATGCCTCTTTTTTCTAAACCATATTTTAAAACATCAAAATCAGCTTTGAGTGTAGCTAATTCTTTAGATAGACTATCTACTTGATGACTGAGTTGTTTGGTGGATCCGCTCTGAGCTGAAACTTCACTGCAGGCAGAAAGAGAAAAAACAAGAGCCGCTGAGGCGAGTATGGAGAGAGATTTCATAAGTTTCCTTTTAATTGATAAGCAAAATATATAAAACAGAAAGAAAAAAATTGAACTTCAGATCAAGGTTAGAGGTTAAAATGGAATAAAAAAAACATACGGATTTTAATAATTAATGATTTTGAAGATATTATCATTCAAAAATGGTAGTATAGCTCCTAAAAGTATTGCTACCGAAAGAATAATAATCCATACTTTTTGTCTTAAATTCACAATTAACCGATATGCTGTTGGGTCAGCAGGTTCTACCCAAGCACTCTTAATCAATTGGATATAATAGTATAGAGCTAAAACGTTATTTAATATGGCAAAAGTAATTAAGACATAATGATGGTTTTGTGCAGCACTATAAAAGAGCTGAAACTTACCTAAGAAGCCAGCAAGAGGGGGAATGCCTGCTAAACTAAATAGGGCTATGACTAGTGCAACTGCAAGAATAGGACTTTCTTTAGATAAGCCTCTTAAGGAATCAAACGTTTCAGGCCGGTTTCGTTCAATAACACCAAAGATAAAGAAAGTAAGGAAGTTCGAAAAAGCGTAAATAAACAAATAATAGACGATAGAGGAGAGAGCGAATTCGTAAGGCCCAAGTAAGGCAATTAACAAATAACCTGCTTGAGAAATAGAACTATAAGCCATAAAACGTCTTAATTTATACTGTTTTAAGGCTCCTAAATTCCCTACAAATAAGGTGGTTCCTGCTAATAAAGCTAAAAAAGGAGCCATTTGTTCTTTAACGCCGTTTAGAGGACCAAATACTAAAACCGTAACAAAAGAAATGGCAACTGCTTTAGATGTAACGGAAAGAATGGCGGTAACAGGAGTAGGTGCTCCTTCGTAGACATCTGGAGCCCAAGTATGGAAAGGAAATAAAGTGAGCTTAAATCCAATACCAGAAAGTAAGAATAGTACGGAAATCCAAAGTAAAGGAGAACTTGGATTTATTAAAACACTTGCAGCTATATCAGTGAAATGCATAGAACCAGAAAAACCATAGAGGTAACTGAATCCAAAAAGCTCAAATGCGGTGGCTACAGAACCCATTAAAATGTATTTGGTTGCGGCTTCTGATCCCTCAGAATCTTTTTTATTCCAAGCGGTTAAAGCATACATCGGAATTGTGGCTAGCTCTAATCCTATAAAGAAGGTTAACAAATCAGAAGCTGAGATGACCACGACGCCACCAAAGGTGGCCATAATAACAGTCCCCATGAATTCTGAAAGTTGATGCATTCTTGGAGTAAAATCAGAAGTATGATTAAAGTAGTCTTTGGAAAATGAGATCCCCATTAGTGCGGCGAGAACTAAAAATTCACGCATTAAAATACCGAAACGGTCTACTTTCCAATTAGAAAGAAATAATTGCGTTTCTCCGACAGTAATGCAATTTAAGAGAACAAAAATGGTAATTAAGCCTAAAAAAGCCACATACCAAGGAATAAGAGATCGTTTAGAAGAGAAAATACGGGAAACGACGATTAAAAAAGGCAGTATTAATAAAAGTAGATCTGGAATTAAAAAATGAATCATAATGGTTACCTGATCAAATGAGTGTAAATAGGTAAAATGCTTGTATCAATCCATTCAGAGATTCCATTTGGGAACAAGCCAAAGACAAACAAAGAAAGAGCTAAAATAATGATGGTTGCTTTTTCTTTGAAATTTGCATCTTGAAGAGTTTCAAATGCGGGTTGTGTTATTTTTCCATGAAGCATTCTATTTGCTGTTTGTAAAACGTAAATTGCAGTCACTGTAATGGATAAAACCGCTAAAATGGTAACGATTCTCATCATAGAGGATTCATTTTGAAAGCTACCTATAAATATAGTGGCTTCTGCAATAAAACCAGAAAGACCTGGTAATCCAAGGCATGCAAAACCAGCAATTACAAATCCAACTCCAATAAAAGGAACTTTTTTCATTAAACCACCCATTAAGGTGATATCTCGAGTGTGGGTTCTTGAATAAATCATTCCGATAGTTGCAAAGAAAAGAGCGGTTAAGAAACCATGACTAAGCATTTGAAGTACAGCACCTCTAAAGGCAAGTGGAGTCATCGCTGCAAGGCCTAAAAAGATTAGGCCTAAATGTGAAATAGAGCTATAGGCCGTAATGTACTTCAAATCTTTATGGCGTATTGCAATAAAACCAGATAAGAGTACGTTAAAAATTAACAAGTATACAATGTAGGGGAGATAAATGCGAGCGGCTTCAGGCATTAAGAATATGGCGACGCGTAAACAAGCGTAAGGCCCCATTTTCATCATGACGCCTGCGGCAAGCATTGAAACGGCGGTTGGGGCTGCCGAGTGGCCATCTGGCGACCAAAAATGAAAAGGGAATAAAGATCCAGAAACAGCAAATCCCATAAATAGAAGAGGGAAAGCCCACATTTGAAGAGACATCGGCAAAACAACATCACCAAGCTTTAACAAGTTCCAACTATCGATTCCTGATTCTACATAAATCCCAAAAAGGGCTGCAAGAACCATGGAAGAACCTAGAGCTAAAGTGAGAGTTAGTTTTTTAGCACCATAATCTTTATTTCCAGAACCAAAACCACCAATCATTAAGTACATGCATAAGGCTTCCATTTCATAAAAAATGAAAAATAAAAACAAGTCAAAGCTCATGAATACGCCATAAATGCTTGTCCCTAAAATTTGAATTAGAGCAAAAAAGATTTTGGTGTTTCCTTGAATAGACCAACTGACAAGCATTCCAGTGAATACAACAATCGCAGTTAAAAGAACCATTAAAAGAGTAAGGGCGTCGGCACCCACAAAATATTCAGCTCCTATGGTTTTCCACCATGAAAACTGAGTGACAAAGTTTAAGGAAAAAGTACTGCCAGTTGAATTGATGGCCGTATTTGCTAATAAGAATGTTTTTATCGTAAGATAAAGAGCAATTCCTAGAACAACAAAAGCGGAACCTAAATGAATTCGTTTAATCGCTTCGCTATGATGAACTCCAATTGGAATACAAATTAATGTAGTCAATAAAGGGAGAATCCAAATAGAATTAAATAATAACGTATCAATCATATTTTTACCCTATACAGGAAGATTTCCTAAAAAACGCCATAATAAAAGACCAACAATCAGTGTACCTATATAGAAAGGAGCAAAGCCCGATTGAGCTTCCCTCACTAATTCGCCAGCTTTTTTAATAATAAATACAGAACCTTTTACAGCCCCACCAACAACATAATCTTCAAAGAAACGAATGGTTGCTGCAACGCCTTTGAAAATAAATTGTCGAACAAACGCATAATAAATTTCATCAAAGTAAAACTTATGATAGATCCATTTATAAAATGTTTTGCGGTTGGTTTCATCTAAAGCTTTCTTAACATTGGCATAAGGCCTTGCATAGAAAACCCAAGCAAGAAAGATCCCTATTAGAGCAATGATCGCTGCTGCAAAAGGAACCCAATTAGCTGAATGAAGTGATTCAGAAACATTAGAAGTAGGTATATAACCAGGCGTAAAGAACTTTAAAAAGACTTTCTTAAATAGATAACCACCTAAAAACGACGGAATAGCTAAAATGACAATCGGAAGAGTCATTGAAAAGCTTTCTTTAACATGAGCGGTGTGCACGGAGCGAGCATTTCCGTGAAAAGCAAGGAAGAAGAAGCGGAACATGTAAAATGCAGTTAAGCCACTAGTTAATAAAGCGAGACCAAAAACGATAAAGTGCTTCCCTTGTAACGCGGCTATTAATATTTCATCTTTTGAGAAAAAGCCAGAAAATGGTGGAATTCCAGAAATGGCAAGGCAACCGATTAACGCCGCTGCATAAGTCCAAGGCATTTTTTTCCCTAATCCGCCCATTGAATCTAGGTCATTATGATGAACTGCATGGATTAAAGAACCTGCAATTAAGAACAACATGCATTTAAAGAAGGCGTGAGTGAAAATATGAAAAATTGAAGCGCTATAGCCGAGAGTATTGATCGCCATTTCTCCATTGATCAGAACACTTGTGGAACCTAGAGCAAACATCATGTAACCAAGCTGGCTAAGCGTGGAAAATGCGAGAATACGTTTAATATCCTTTTGTGTACAGGCGATGACTGCTGCAAATAGAGCGGTAAAAATACCGACAGTCATGATTAAAGATAGCGTGTCTGAGAATAAAGAGAAGAAGGGGAATAAACGAGCGACTAAATACACTCCAGCGACGACCATGGTGGCACTATGGATGATCGATGAAACTGGGGTAGGGCCTTCCATCGCATTAGGAAGCCAAATATGCATTGGAAACATGGCACTTTTGCCCCAACCACCAATAAAAATCAAAATAGAAGAAACAAATAAAGCTTGTGCTTTAGAAATACTAATAATTCCTAGATTGATTTCATCTAAGAAATCAGCAAGAGATAAGGTATTTAATGCAAAAAAGTCAAAGGAACCGATAATGTAACTTGCTAAAACAATACCTAATAAGAAAAAGCTATCTGCAAAGCGAGTTAAAATAAAGGCTTGTTTTGATGCAGAAACGGCACCTGGTTTTTCGTACCAAAATCCAATCAAAAGATAGCTTGAGATCCCTACTAATTCCCAAAAGAAGAACATCTGGAATAAATTCGGAGCGACCACTAAACCGAGCATTGAAAATGTAAATAAGGATAAAAAAGAAAAGAATCGTGTCGTGGAACGATCCTCTTTCATATAACCAATACTGTAGATATTTACAACAAAAGAAATAAAGGTAATGACGACTAGCATCATGGCGGAGAGAGGGTCAAGAAGTAACCCGATGCTTGCTTTCAAAGAAGAAGAAAAAACTAAAAAGTTATTTTCCCATAAAATCATTCGACCTGGGGCAATGCCACTAGCAAAATAAACATAGCTCAGGTATATGGCAATGAATGCTGCAAAACCATTCAAAATAACAGAAATAAAACCAGCTGTTTTTCTGTAGGATGATTTTAGAAACAACCCATTAATCAAGAAACTGAATAAGGGAAGTAAAAAAATAAAATAACTTAGGGTGGTTAAATTATTCATGTAAACTCCTCAATTCGTTTACGTCAAGACTATGGCGTTTACGATACATTGATACTACAATGGCAAGAGCTATAGCCATTTCACAAGCGGTGACTGCAACTACAAAAAGATTGAAAACGGCTCCTGCAGTAGAGTCCCCAGAAGAGAAATAAGCGAAAGTAATAAAATTCATATTCGCTGCATTTAACATCAATTCTATGGAAATCAACATCGCCACAAGATGACGACGACGAAGTAAACCCCATACACCAATTCCAAAAAGGATAAAAGACAATAATAGGCAATTTAATAAAGTCATTTGTTTTCCTTTGATTTACGAGCTATAGTAATAGAGCAAATTAAAGTCACTAATAAGAGAACACTAATTAATTCAAAAGCAATTACAAAACCATTCGCATCAATACCTAAGAGTCGTATAGCGATCGATTCTAAAGAAGCAAAATCAGAATTTGCTCCTGGCAATGTTCTAATTAAAGATGCATCTGGCAATAAAAAACGCCACATGACAAAGACTAAACTAAGCGATATAACAGCAGCAATAAATGATCGAGGAATTTTAATGGGGAGAGAAGTTTCTCCAAGACGACTTGTGAGTAATATCGTAAAAACAACAAAAATAACAACACCACCTGCATAAATCATCACCTGAGCAATGGCATTAAATTCAGCATGAAGCATTAAATAAAAAACAGCCGTTCCAATAAATGAGAAAATAAGAAAGATGGCACTTTGAAGAACGTTTTTTGCAGTGACAGTCAAAATGGCTGTTACAATAATTATAGTAGAAACGATATAAAAAAAGATATCTACAGTTTCTAAAGGAAACATTAGCCTCGTCCCTCCTTTTTATTTAAGGTCATTTCAAAAGAATCTACGGATTCATTTGATAATTCAAATTCTTGATTCATGCGAATAGCACCAAAAGGACATGCTTCTACACAAAGCCCACATTGAGTACAAGAACCTAGATGGTAAAGATATTTTCCTAAAACTTTTTTACCTGCAATATTTTTGGTCGAAAGTATGTTGATCGATGCATTTGGACACGCTTTTTCACAAATGCCACAAGCCGTACACAAATTTTCTCCATTTTCATCTTCAATTAATTCTAAACATCCTCTATAACGAGAATGCATTTTTAATGTCTTTTTATTTTCTGGGTATTGTTCTGTGACAATTTTATGAGGACTGAAAAAATAACGAACGGTAACAGATAACCCTTTTAAAAGACTAATGGGGCCTGTGATACAACGTTTTGCATAGCGTTTAATATATTCGGCAGTAGAAATAGGTGATACTTTTTGTTTCATAAGAATTAACCTATAATGGCAATGTATGTTGCGCCTAAAGCAAGTAATAATAAATTAGCTGGTAATAAAAACTTCCATTCAAAATCCATCAATTGGTCTACACGAGGACGAACAAAAGTCCAACGAACCACCATATAAGCAGAAATCATGAAAAATACTTTACCTGCAAACCAAATAAATCCAGGAACCTTTAACAATAAAGTATCGATACTTTCAATACCTATTAAAGGAGGGTAGAACCCACCTAAAAAGCATGTGGTTGCTAAAGAAGAAGTAGTCACTAAGTTGATATATTCAGCAAGATAGAACATGGCAAAAGCAGTACCATTATATTCTGTATGGTAGCCACCCGTTAGTTCCTGTTCTGCTTCTGCAATATCAAATGGAGCACGATTGAGTTCTGCTGTAGAAGAAATAAAAAACATGATAAAAGCGATAAAACCAAGTACAGGGATCTTAAAAATCCACCAGTCAAGAATTGTTCCAGATTGGCTTTGAGTGATGTCCATTAGATTGGCAGATCCAGAAACCATTACTACAAATAATAAAACGAGTGCAAATGAAATTTCATAACTTATCATTTGAGCACCGCTTCGAAGGGATCCAAGTAAAGAATATTTATTGTTGGAAGCCCAGCCACCGATTAGAATTCCTAAAATACCAAAGCCATTGACGGCAATAATAAAGGGGATTCCAACGGATAAGTTAGCCACTTGTAGATTATGATCAAAAGGAATCATCGTTAATGCTAGAAATGGGGCTGTCAAAGAAATCATTGGAGCTAAATAAAACAAAAATTTATCAGCACCTTTTGGGGCATAAACTTCTTTGAAAAGCAACTTCATCACATCGGCTATTGTTTGTAAGGTCCCATGAAAACCAAGACGCATAGGCCCTAATCGACATTGGATATGGGCACAAATCTTACGTTCCATATAAATCAAAATAGGAGCAGTACCAATAGCTACGGCACAAATAGCAATAATAGAGATCAGAGCATTTATTAAAAAAGAAATCTCTGGAATAGGAATTATTTCACGAATGAAATCACCCAAAGGGTGTGATATTACAGGATCAATCATCTGTCAATCTCCGGAATCACTGGATCTAACGTCGCTAAAATAGAAACGAGATCCGATATTTTATGCCCTTGCACCATTGTATTTAAGGCTGCTAAATTTGCAAAGCTTGGGCCTCTCGTATGAATTCGATAAGGCTTATCTCCAGAAACGGCGACAACATAAGTTGCATAAAGTCCTTTTGCTGTTTCTGTAGCACTATAATAAGAGCCTGGTTTTAAGCGAATAGACGCTTTTTCTTGACCTCTATATGGCCCTTCAGGGAATTGCTTTATGCATTGACGAAGAATTTTTATGGATTCATGAATTTCAGCAATTCGAACCACGTAGCGATCGTAAGTATCACCGTTGTAAGTCACGGGAACATTAAAATCTAATTGAGAATAAATTCCATACGGGTCATTTTTTCTTACGTCATAAGAAACACCAGAAGCTCTTAAAACGGGGCCAGAACAACCATAAGCAATGGCATCTTCTTTTGAAAGAATGCCGATCCCTTTTGTTCTTTCTAAGACAATGATGTTTGTAGATAAGAATCGTTCGTAATCTACCATTGTTTTTTCAAGGTGTTTTAGAAAAGAGGTTACTCTAGGAATAAAAGTATCTGGAACGTCGTGAACAGAACCACCTGGCCTAAAGAAATTGGTCGTTAAGCGAGAACCAGTGACTTCATCAAGAATATCATGAATCATTTCACGTTCTTTAAACCCAAATAAGAGAGCCGTTTGACCACCAAGGTCTCCACCAAAACAAGCATAAAAAACAAGATGAGAAGCAATGCGACCAAGTTCGGCTAGCATCACTCGAATGTATTCGCCCCTTTCAGGAACTCCGATTCCAAGACCTTTTTCTAAGGCAAGGCAAACACCCCAGTTATTTTGAATGGCTGTTAAATAATCTTGTCTGTCCGAGAGAGCTATATATTGCAAATAGCTCATGGACTCTGCTTGTTTTTCAATTCCTCGATGAATATAACCAAAGTGAGGAACGACTTCAATAATGGTTTCACCATCTAAGCGAAGAGCAAGCCTCAAAGCCCCATGTGTACTTGGGTGCTGTGGCCCCATATTGACAAAAAATTCTTCTGTATCTAAATCGATATTTTCTTCACGAAATCCTGGAGGCAATCTTCTTAAACTCATACAGGCCTCTTCATAATATGTGGATGAGTAAAATCTTTTCTTAAAGGATAGCCTTTAAAGTCATGATCTACAAAAAGGCGACGTTCATCAGGATGATTTTCGAAATGAATGCCGAACATATCAAAGACTTCTCGTTCTTTCCATTCTGCAGCAGGGTAGAGATGACTTATAGAAGGAATTTCGGCTAAAATACTAGTAGCTCGTTTTTCTTCTTCTATGGAATCATCTTTAGGTAAAGAAACTCGAACAAAAAGTTTATGCCCTTTTTCAATACTCATTAATTGTGTGATGACATCAAAATGAGACTCCCAATCGACAGCGGTAACATCTATTAAATAATTTAGATTCGTTCTTTCGTCATTTTTCAGAAAAGAAATCAATTCCACATATTTTTCTTTTGAAACAATGATATCGAGCGGCATATCGTTTGGTCTATCTGGAGAAATCTCATTAGAGTCCGAGTTATAAAGAGTAATCGATGAATCTTGTTCTAAGGCAATTGAAAATAAATCTGTAGCAGAGAGCCCGATCAATGGAGCTTCTGGACGCGGCACCTCTGGAAAAGCATCTTTTTTTACACGAACCGCTTTGTATGGGGATTTGTAATCAGGATTATTTTCCTTAAATTGACGACGCGCTTCGGCTTGCTCTTCATCTTTAATTTTTTCTAATTCAGCCCAAGCCTTTGATGCTTCAGACCAACGGTCTGCATAGGGTTGATCAATTGCTTCGCCTTCTTTCCAAGGGTTTCTAAATGATTCTCTTAGAATTTTATCTCTTAATGTTAAAAGTCCATGAAATAGTGCTTCTGGGCGTGGAGGGCAACCAGGAATAAAAACATCTACTGGAATTAAAGTATTAGCCCCACGAATAACAGAATAATTATCATACATAAATGGGCCGCCAGAAATGGTACATGCACCCATAGCAATCGCGTATTTTGGCCCCGGAATTTGTTCCCAGAGCATTTGTAGAGCAGGAGCCATTTTTGAGGTGATTGTTCCAGCGATAATGAAAAGGTCTGCTTGACGAGGGGATGCTCTAAAAACTTCTGAACCAAAACGAGCAATATCGTATCTGGCCATGGAACTTGACATCATTTCGATAGCACAACAACTTGTTCCATAAGTTAATGGCCATAAAGAATTGGCTCTAGCCCAATTCGCAACATAATCAAGCATGTTTACAAGATGCTTTCCACCAGGAATTGGATCTAATAATCCTGGAACAGCATTCATTATTCCCATTTTAAGATTCCTTTTTTCCAAGCATAAGCTAAGCCGAAAAATAAAATTGCAACAAAAATGACAAGATCAATAAAAACGATGATAGGCACTAAAAGAGTTTCACCAGCCATAATAGTTTTGAATTGAGCGAGAATAGGAAATAGAAATAGCGCTTCAATATCAAATATTAAAAAGAGAAGAGCGAATAAATAATAGCCGACCTTAAATTGAATACGAGCATTACCGTAGGTTTCCATGCCACATTCATAAGGAGCATATTTATTTTTTGAGTCTTTAGAAGCAAACCCTAGTAGCTTGCCTATAATAATAGCGGCAGCAGCAATAAATGCACCTAAAAATAAAAAAAAACCTAAAACATAATATTCAGAAATTTCCATAAAAACCCTTAATAAAAATGTTGTAATTCTTGTAATGTACCAAAAACGGCGTTCCCAATTTGAAAACGTTCTTTTAAATGGCTTGCTAAGTCTAAAAATTCTTTTACTGTCGCTTTATTTAATGCGTCAAGATTTTTTTGAAGATTACTAATAAAACCAGTGATTTGTGGGTGAATAATTTTCAGTTGCATAGAGATGTCAAGTTCTTGGAGAACATGATCTGTGTCTAATCTAGAAGCAATATAGCGAACAGTGGATAATAATTCCTGTAAAAAATAAACGAGAAAAATCTCTTCTTGTAAAATTCCCCAACGTTTATCAGTAGAAAATGAACTCATCTTTTCTGTTTTTCCGTAAAAGATGGAAGCTTGAGCATATTCTAAACAAGTGACTATAATTGTCTCATACTTTTGAATCTGTAATGACATTTGTGAATGCCATATTTCTTTTTTATCTGTCGTTTCAAGTTCAGAAAGAATAGGTTCAAGAGCTCTAAAAGCATAATAAACTTCTTCATAATAGCGATTACGCATTCGACAGTTAAAGGCCCTATTGCGAGTCGTATAATCAGATTTATACTGTATGATGCTC
This sequence comes from Fibrobacter sp., assembly GCA_012515825.1. Classification (GTDB taxonomy): domain Bacteria; phylum Fibrobacterota; class Fibrobacteria; order Fibrobacterales; family Fibrobacteraceae; genus Fibro-01. The sequence goes on along the minus strand of JAAYXQ010000093.1, from coordinate 2,474 downwards.
ATGATTTAATCACCTCTCTAACTCCTGGTATTTTCCCAATGTCTCTCATTAGAGCATCTACTTGCTCTTTTCTAAATGCTTTAAACACTAAACGAATTCGCCCAGAATATTTTACTGAAGAAACACTCATTCTTTCCAAAAATGCATTGGATTTACTTAATGTTGTTAATACTTCAATAGTAATTCCTTGACGATTATCTGTATTAATTAGCAAATTTGTAGTAAAAGAATCAGATGACTCTGCGTTCCATTCGACCGCCAGAAGCTGTTCTGGAGGGACATTCTCAAGAGACTTACAGTTCGTGTTGTGAACGTTGATGCCTCTTTTAGGAACTAAGACTCCAACAATAGGTTCTCCAGGGATAGGGGAGCAGCAGGAAGCAAAATGAATCAATAAATTCGAGCCGTGGCCTATCAAAATTGGTAGCTGATCTTTAGCTTCTTTTTTGTCTTTTGGAAATAAAAAGAGTTTTAATGAATAAGGGTTTTTCTGACGAGTTGCCGATGTTTTTTCTTCAATAAAGCGTTCTAGATCTGATAGAGGCATTTCTCCTTGACCTAAACGGCTGAAAAAATCATCCATTGTAGAAACACCAAAATAGCGGCAAATTACTTCATTTGAAGGGATTTCTTGAGCCTGAATTTTAAATAATCGAAGCTCACGCTCCCAAATTTCTTTTCCTAAAGATTTGGCTTGTTGAATAATACTTGTTCTCATCCAGCGGCGGAGCTCTTGTTTAGCTTTGATTGTTTTTACAAGTTCAAGCCATTCAGGACTAGGCTCTTGTTTAGGACTTTTAAGAATATGAACCGTTTCACCATTCTGAATAATCTTATCCACTCCAACAACTTCTTCATTGATCTTAGCTCCAATACAATGCAAGCCAAGCTCTGTATGAATAGCAAAAGCAAAATCTAAAACGGAAGCCCCTTCAGGAAGTTCAATAGAATCTCCTTTAGGTGTAAAAACAGTCATTCCTTGTGGCTTTAAATCGATATGTAAAAATTCCAAAAATTCTACAGAATCTGAAATTTCAGATTGTAATTTTGCCATGCGTTCAAGCCAACCAAGTTCCTCTCCGCTTCGTTGAGTCTCTAGTTTATATGCCCAATGAGCTGCAAAACCTTTTTCAGCCGTCACATCCATATCTCTTGTACGAATTTGTACTTCGACCATTTTATTATCTGGACCGATTACCGTAGTATGAATACTTTGATATAAGTTCGGTTTTGGTGTAGCGATGTAATCTTTGAAGCGAGCTTGAAGAGGAGTCCATAAGTTATGAACGTAACCTAAAGCCAGATAGCATTCAGGAATAGATTCTACAATAATACGTATTGCAAAAATGTCAAAGATGTCGTCGATCTGACAGTCACGGTTGATCATTTTATTGTAGATACTATAAATATTTTTAGTGCGCCCTTGAATTAAACAATCAAAATCTTCAAGCGCCATTTTAATTTGAAGAGGGCCAATCACCGCCTTAATATAATTTTCACGATCTTCTTTACTTACAAGTAAGCTATCGACAATTTTCTTATATTCATCGGGATTGATATACTGGAAGGATAAATCTTCAAGTTCAGATTTAAAACGGTATAAACCAAAACGGTGGGTGAGTGGTACATAAATATCAAGCGTTTCTTGAGCGATGATTTTACGCTTTTCAGGCTTCATATAACGAAGCGTACGCATGTTATGAAGACGATCGGCGATTTTAATCATAATCACACGAGGGTCTTTTGCCATCGCAGCAATTAGCTTACGATACGTTTCCGCCTTTTGTTCTGATTTAGATTCTTTTTGAACAGCAGAAATTTTGGTGACGGCATCCACCATAAAAGCCGTATCTTTACCAAATTTGGTGGAAATCTCATCAAGAGTGTGGGGCGTGTCTTCAACCACATCATGGAGAAGGCCTGCTAAAACAGAAGAAATGTCGAGTTTTAGATCGGCTAAAATTTTTGCTACTTCGTATGGATGCTCTGTATAAGGCATGCCGCTTTTTCGATATTGGCCTTTATGTGCCTCAGCAATAAAGGTTACAGCGGTTCTAAGAAGAGTCTCATCCAATTCGGGATTCTTTTTAATAAGAACTTCAATAATATGTTCTTGATTGGATTTTAGACTAATCGTTTCCATATGTTTATAATTTATGAAAAAAAGCTTTTTTTGGCTCAAATAACCTTAAAATAAGGAAGAAAAGACAATATTATTTTTATGATAAATTTTTTCTAGTGTAGAGAAATGAGAAAAAAAAATAAAAGCAACTATTGTTGATGTTAATTTCATTTTTGGCTTTGAAAAAACATATGTTTAGTCGTTATAATCAAATGCATTGCAGTATATTCTTTAAAAAGAAAAAGCCGCTATAACATAAAATGAAATAACGGCATAAATACAAATAATTGTTGTTTATGAAAAAGAATTACATAAGGGGCGTTCTACTGTGAAGAACAGCGAGTAAAACAGA
>JAAYXQ010000092.1 GCA_012515825.1 Fibrobacter sp. | reverse complement strand
TTTACTTTATGATCTCAGGAAATCGTCTTATCGGATTTTGTTGTTTACTTTATGATCTTAGGAAATCATCTTATCAGATTTTGTTGTTTACTTTATAATTTTATGAAATCGTCTTATCAGATTTTGTTGTTTACTTCAAATTTATTGGCTGCCGCTTTATCGGAAAACTTACGTATCTCAATTGTTTATCTACTTTTAAATCTCAAAAATACTTTATATGAATTCTCTTCTTGCGTTGCTTTATAAGAATATTCGTTCAAGTAAAAAGAATCCATTCTTTTTATAAAAGTATTCAAGCCAATTCCACCTTGTGTATTTTTATGTTTTGTAGATGGACAACAAGAATTTTCAGATATAAAAGTAATAAAACCATTTTTTTCTTGAATTTGAACATGGATGTAATTTTTTAATGAAGGGCAAAAACTATGCTTGATCGCATTTTCAACAAGAGGCATAAAAATAAGTGGTGTGATTTTTGCTTCTTTATTTTCAATAGTTGTAGTAAGTTCAAAATCAAAATCTTCAGGTAATCGTAATCTTTCTAGATCGGTGTATTTTTTAATAATTTCAAGCTCTTTTTCTAGAAGGATGTAATCTGTTTTAGTTTCATAAAGAATAGTACGAAGTAATTTAGAAAGTTGAACAATGGCTTTTTTTGCATGAGAAGAGTTCGTATCAATAAGAGCTGTGATGTTATTAAGAGTATTAAATAAAAAATGAGGGCTAAGTTGTGTTTTTAGAAAAGACAGTTCTGTTTGTAAAGCCATTTTTTCACGATATCTAAACCATTGAGCATGCTTTGTTTGTCGGAGACTAACGCTAAAAGCAATGTTAATTCCACAATTAATAAAAACTAGAACTAAAAACAAAACAAATACTTGAAAACGTTCTGTTCGACTATAAGCAAAAACTTCTTTTGAATCAAAAAAATGAGCAATAGCGCTTGTAATAGATATGGGACCAGGATTTGTTAATAAGAAAATCATAAGGTCTCTAAAAGACATCGCAATAAAGACAAGAAAAATATTGATGAATACGTAAAATTTTATTCGACCACGTATAAAGTAACGAGGGATTAAGAAAGCTTGATTTAGGAAAAAAATTAGTGCGGCAAAAATAAGAGGAATATAAATAGAAATAACGCTTGTCAGATTTTCAATTAAGGGCTTGTTTCTATAATCCATCATTAATAAAAGAGGAAAGGTGAATATAAAAATCCAAGCAAGAACAACAGGAAGAAAGTTCGGAATAGGTTTCTTGAATGACTTAAAATGTGTAAGTAAATGCTCGAAATCAGCATCGTATTGAAGAGCTCTTTTGCGATCTTTTTCAGAAAAAGAAAAACCTTGATAGTCGTTTTGATTCATATTAGACTCTTATTTCGCCTCTTTTTCATTAATTTAAGAACAAATTTGGTGCTAAATAGTGTTTTGTGACATTTTTTTGACGAAACTACGTAAATAAACGACAAAAATACGATTGAAGTATTGCGAAATGACTCATGAGTTCTGACACTTGGATGTTTCAAGTGAGTTAGATTTAATAAAGTCAAGTTAAGATCAACAATATCGTGAGGTTAACATGAGTCTTAAAAGCACAAAAGAATGGAATGACCGTGACATTTATTTTCAATATTTGAAAGATATCTCCAAATATCCTCTTTTGACTCGTGAACAAGAAACGATTTTATTAAGACGGGTATCTGAAGGAGATAAGCTAGCCTTAGATTTGTTAGTTAAGTCTAACTTGAAGTTTGTGGTCAATATTGCTAATCTCTATAAGGGCCAGGGACTTGAAGTGAATGAATTGATTAACGAAGGAAATATGGGGCTTATTGAAGCAGCGCGTCGTTTTGATCCTAATCAAAAAATCAAGTTTATTAGTTATGCTGTATGGTGGATTCGTCAAAATATTACTCGTGCTATTTCAGAAAAAGCAAGAATTGTTCGAATCAGTGCAGAAAAAGAATTAGTTCTTCGTCGTTTTAATCGCGTTGGAGTGAAAACTCGTCAAGTTTTAGGCGGTCAAGTGACTATTGATCCAGCAAGTTTAGAAGGATCTAGTCGTTATAATGCTGAAGAAATTGAAAAGATTTTAATGATGGGAAGTCGTACTTCTTCTTTGGATGCTCCTGTTGGTGAAGATGGCGAAATGACTTTAGGTGAGTGCATCGCTGTTGAAACGGATATGACGGAAGATTTCGCTATGGAAAAAAATCGTCGTAAAGTTTTTAAGAAGCTTCTTCAAGAAAACCTAACAGAACAGGAACATCAAATTATTGGTTTATATTATGGTCTTGACGTGGATGCTGATTTGAATCTAAAAGAAATCGGCTCTATGATGGGATTATCAAAAGAACGTGTTCGTCAAGTTAAGGAAACTGCTTTAGCAAAACTCAGAGCGAGTCGTGTAGAGCAGATCATTGGCGAAGCGGCTTAATTTCGATTTTATTTTTCTCTTTTTTCTCTCAATATCTAATAAATCCAGCTGAAAAGCTGGATTTTTTCCGTTTTTAAATTACTTTGATTTGTTGAAATTGTATCTTTATAAGATGAAATTTCAAACTCCATATACACGCTTTTTTTCAATAATCACAGTTTTCTTATTTTTCATGGCCACTCTTTCTTTTGGTGCCAATGACAAAAAGGAACCAGGTGATTTTTACGAAGAACTTTCTCGCTTAAATAAGGTTCTTTCAGAAATCAACAAAAAATATGTTGAAGAGGTCGATCCCGCAGAAATTTCTGAAGCTGCTCTTCAGGGAATCAAAAACATACTGGATCCTCATACAGTTGTTTTCGGACCAAAAGATTATGAAAATTTAAAAGTATCCATGGAAGGCGAGTTTGGTGGTGTTGGTATCACGATTAGTCTTCGAGACAACATACTTACGGTTGTTTCCCCTTTGGCTGGTACGCCTGCCTTCAATCTCGGTATTCGTGCGGGAGACCGTATTCGTAAAATTGAAGGGAAAGATACCAAAGGAATGACCTTGGATGAAGCTGTTAGTCAACTGCGAGGCAAGGTTGGTACTGATGTGACCATAGCAATTGAACGTGAAGGGGTTCCAGAATTAATGGACTTTACGATTACGCGCGCTAAGATTGTTGTTCATGCAGTGCCTTATAGCGGTATGTTAGATAAGTCCATCGGTTACATTAAGCTTGCGACTTTTTCTGATAAGACCACTTTTGAAGTGGAACGCGCCATTGAGAACTTGAAGAAACAAGGAATGAAAAAATTAATTTTGGACCTTCGTTTTAATCCTGGTGGCCTTTTAAATCAAGCTATTGAAATTGGAGAATTATTCCTTAAAAAAGGAAATGTCATTGTAAGTACTCGTGGACGAACTCAAAAGACAGAGAGCTTTGCTCGAAGAGATGGTATTCTTGGTCCTGAAGTGCCTTTGGTGATTTTAGTGAATCAAGGTTCTGCAAGTGCCTCTGAAATTGTTGCAGGAGCTATTCAAGACTGGGATCGAGGCCTTATTATTGGTAAAACGTCTTTTGGAAAGGGTTCAGTACAGACGATATTCCCATTGGATCGTGATGGAAATGCTCTAAAATTAACAACTGCTTTTTATTATTTGCCTTTTGGGCGTTGCATCAATAAGCCAGAAAATGGAATTAAGGGGCAGAGTCTTTTAGAAGAACAGGAAACGGAAATGTCAACAGATTCACTTGCAGCAAAGGATACTGTAAAAGTGGATACATTTACTACAAATAATGGCCGAAAAATGTTTGGTGCTGGTGGTATCTCTCCAGATATAGATATTGAGCTACCTCCGATGCCTTGGGTTGTTCAAGTGCAAGAACGTATGGCAATGTATTTTAAATTTGCTGTTAAAATTAGGCCTGCTTTAGATGCCTCTGGCACTAAGATAGATGCAAATTGGGTCGTTCCAGATTCTTTATTCTTACAGTTTAAAAAGTATTGTGAACAGGATACGAATTATACCAAAGTAAAAAGTAACGCCTTGGTTACGTTAGATATTCTAAAAGAAACAATCTTGAAAGAACAACAATATATGGGAGATTCCTCAAAATTAATTTCAGATAGTGTGCTTGCAAAGCGTTTTTCTGAATTAAATAAGGCTCTTGATTTACAGCGTTCTCTTCAGTTTGATCAGAATAAACAGTACATTAAAGATGGAATTAAAAGAGAGCTTTTAACCGCTATTGCGGGTGATTCTGTAAGCACTGCTTTTATGCTTAAGAGTGATGTTCAAGTGAAAGAAGCGATAAAGTATCTTTCAAATATGAAGCTCTATGAACAAGCCATTAAGCCTGTAAAAGCAAAATCGACCAAGAATAAGGCGAATGGTTCTAAGAAAAAATAAGTTATGACTTTTTTGTTAAACGTATTTGATGCTGCTGCAGAAAGTTTTGGACGCCATATACGTCGATTCTTTAGAACTGTATGGAATTATTTATTGTTTGTTTGGGAATTATTTAAAAATATTCCTGGTGCAATAACAAACTTTCATACAACAGCAGAACAAATGTATTTGACTGGAGTGACAAGTATTCCTGTTGTTTTTGCAGCATCTGTGGCGACAGGCGCAATCATGTCATGGCAGCTTGCGTATCAGTTTGCTGACATGATTCCAATGGTGTTTGTAGGTATGGCTGTTGGGAAATCAGTAATGGTAGAACTTTGCCCTATTTTAACTGCGATGGTTCTTGCTGGTAGGGTGGGTGCAGCCATGTGCTCAGAATTAGGAACAATGGCGGTAACAGAACAATTAGATGCCTATAAAGTACTAGGCTTGAGTCCATTTAAGTTTTTACTCGCACCTCGTTTAGTAGCTACTGTGATTATGCTTCCTGTACTAACAATCTTTAGTATTTTTGTTGGAATTTTAGGTGGTTTTGTAGTTGCTAATCTTTCAAAAGAAGTATCATGGCATGTCTTCTTTTATGGCGTCCGGATGTTTTATGAAAACTGGGATTTTGCCGTTGGTTTAATTAAGTCTGTTTTATACGGCTATTTCATTGCAAGCTATGCTTGTTTCTTTGGTTATACCACTCATAGTGGAGCTGAAGGTGTAGGAAAAAGTACAAAAGCCACTGTCGTTGCAGGGATGACAAGTATTTTGATAGGAAGCTTTATTCTTTCAAAACTTCTTTTGGTTTAGAAATGATGAAAAGACGGCGTATAAAGTGCTTTGCATCTAAGCCTACAGATATCTCGGTATTACTAGAAAGATGCTTACAAGGTCCTGTTTTAGGCTCTAAAGTGGGTTATTTTGAACTATCAAAACACTTTGATGAAATTGTCGGAGAACGCCTTGTTCCTTATGTTTCTCTAGTGAGTTTAGAAGACTCTATTTTAGTGCTAAAAGTAAGCAATGCTGTGTGGAAATCAGAGCTATTTTTGCAAAAAAAAGCTATTATTGCTAAGTGTAATCAGTTTTTGAATGCAGCTATTGTAAAGGAAATTCGCTTTACATAGTAATAGTTTTTTTTGACGTTGAGGAAATATGGCTGAAGAATATAGTGGATCGAGTATTACCGTTCTTGAAGGACTCGAAGCAGTACGCGTTAGGCCTGCAATGTACATCGGATCTACCGATGGACGCGGTTTACATCATTTGATCTGGGAAGTTGTAGACAACTCTGTCGATGAAGCTCTTGCTGGCTATTGTACTCATATTGAAGTTTCTATTTTGCCTGGGAATGGAATTCGAGTTACTGATAATGGACGCGGTATTCCTACGGATATGCATCCAAAAGAAGGCATCGGAACTCTTGAAGTGGTGATGACTAAGTTGCATGCTGGTGGAAAGTTTGACAGTAATTCTTATAAAGTTTCTGCGGGTTTGCATGGTGTGGGTGTTAGTTGTGTTAATGCTCTATCTGAAAAATTAATCGCCAGTGTTCGAAGCAAAGGCCGCATTATTGAACAAGAGTTTTCAAAAGGCTTGCCCTTAGGTCCTCAGAAAGATGTAGGTCCTTCGGATGGAACAACTGGTACAACAATCACCTTTTATCCAGATGCCACTATTTTTACTGATACCGTTTTTGTTTATGAAACGCTTGTCACGCGATTCCGTGAAATGGCTTTCTTAATGAGCGGCTTAACGATTACTGTTTCTGATGAACGTAATCCAGAAAATATTATTACGGATTCTTTCTGCTACCCTGGTGGTGTTTCTGCTTTTGTTCGTTTTATAGATGAACATCGTAAGCCTTTGTTTGAAAATCCAATTCATATTTCCGTTGATAATGGTCAATTCCCTCTTGAAGTGGCCATGTGGTATAATGAAAGTTATCAAGAAAACTTTTTTAGTTTTGTAAATAACGTGAATACACATGATGGTGGTACGCATGTGACAGGTTTTAAAACAGCCTTAACAAGAGTTATTACCAAATTTGCACAAGATCTTCCAAAGACAAAGAAAGATGTTCAAATCAGTGCAGATGATATTCGCGAAGGTCTTACTGCTGTGATCGCTATTAAGATTTCTCAGCCACAATTTGAAGGTCAGACAAAACGGAAATTAGGAAACTCTGAGGTTGCCGGGTATGTCAATACCATGTTCGGTACTAAGTTAGAAGAATTTTTCCATGAAAATCCAGCTGTTATCAAAATGATTCTGGATAAGGTTTATTCGGCGGCTGTTGCTCGCGAAGCAGCTCACCGAGCTAGAAATTTAGCTCGTCGAAAGAACGTTCTTGAAAGTGGTGGATTACCTGGAAAGCTTGCAGATTGTAGTAGCCGTAATCCAGAAGAGTGCGAACTCTTTATTGTGGAAGGTGACTCTGCTGGTGGTTCTGCTAAGCAAGGGCGTACCCGTGATTTTCAGGCCATTTTACCATTACGTGGAAAAATTTTGAACGTGGAAAAGGCTCGTTTGGATCGAGTCCTTGAAAGCGAAGAAATTCAGAACTTAATTAACGCCATTGGTTGCGGTGTTGGTACCGAATTTAAGATAGAGAAAATTCGCTATCATAAAATTATTATTATGACTGATGCTGATGTTGATGGTTCTCATATTCAAACGCTTCTATTGACGTTCTTCTTCCGTTATATGCGCCCTCTTGTTGAAAAAGGCCACGTCTTTCTAGCTCAACCTCCTTTATATAAAGTTCGTGTTGGAAAGCAAGATACTTACTTGTTTACAGACGAAGATAAAGATGAAATGATGAAGTCATTAACAGAAGAAAAGAAGAATGTTTATTTGCAACGATATAAAGGTCTTGGTGAAATGAACCCAGAGCAGCTTGCAGAAACTACGATGAATCCAGAAAGCCGTATTTTACGTCAATGTAATATTGAAGATACCGTTCTTGCCGATCAAGTGTTTAGTATGTTAATGGGTGAAGAAGTTGAACCTCGTCGTCGCTTTATAGAAACGAATGCATATAAAGTGATGGACACCTTAGATGTTTGATTTATGATTTCTTCTTCAAGTGATTTTAAAGACGTTTTAATGTCTGCTCGTGGTTTAGTCCAAGAAGACTTGTCTCTAACGGAACAGGTGATCTTGGGTATTGCAGCAAATGCACCACAGGGAATTAGCTCTCGTATGGAGCAGTTAGTTCATCGCAAAGGAAAGCGTATCAGGTCTACACTTCTTTGCTTGATTTCTCATTCTGGGAATACTCCACCAGATTTAAAAAGGGTGTCACGGGCTTGTGCAGGCCTTGAATTACTTCACTTAGCAAGTCTTGTCCATGATGACATTATTGATAATACAGAGCTTCGTCGCGGTGTTCGTACTGCCCATAAAGAATGGGGTAACAAGATTGCGGTTCTGATTGGTGATTATATCCTTTCTCAGGCGATGCGTTGTGTGATTGATGAAAAAGATCGTACTATTCCAGAAATACTATCTAATGCTGCAAATGATTTGATTGGTGGTGAAATTATGGA
>JAAYXQ010000091.1 GCA_012515825.1 Fibrobacter sp. | reverse complement strand
TTTTTATTTTTTTTGTCTTTTTTTATCATTTACACCTTTTTCCATTACTTTTCAACTATTAATCACACATTAAAAACAATCTATTAACAAATAAACCCCTTTTATGCGTTTTTATGCCCTTTTTGATTCTATTTAAGCATTTTCCACTACTATATATATTGAAAGGACAAATTCCCTCTAACCCAATTTTACTCTTGATATAAACTTTTAATACTAAGAATGAAGATAGTCTAGAATCTTTTTTTCAGCGAGAAACTCCCCTTCTGAAAGGTCTATTTTCTCTGCTTCGATTTGATGATTAAACCAAGTTAACTGACGCTTTGCGAAATGCCGCGTTTCTTTTTGAATTAGATCAATGATTGCAGACAACGTTTTCTTATGATTTAACACCTCTAACAATTCCTTATATCCTAGGCTTTGCCAAGCAGGTGCTGTTAAAGAGAACTTTGTCTGTAATAAAGCCACTTCTTCCAGCCAACCGTCTTGAATCATCTGTTCTACGCGTTGATTAATCCTTGCATACAAAGCATCTCGCGGACGATCTAAGAAAAAAGTCTTTATGGAACCGAAGCCCCCTAAACGCTCTGTTCGAATAGAAGAAAGGCGTTCTCCCGTTTGCATATAAACTTCCAAAACCCTCATGATACGTTGGACATCGTTTTCTGAAATACGCTCCATAGCCACGGGATCTACTTCTTGTGCCTTTTGACACAAAGACATAAGGCCTTCTTTTTTTAGCAATTCATTCAACTGAAACTTGATCTTTTCATCAATGGTTGGAATTTGAGGTAAGCCCAAAATAAGTGATTGTAGATAAAGGCCTGTGCCTCCGACGAGAATAAAATTCTTTTCTGGATTAGCCTCTATAATTTGGCGAACGTCCTTACAAAACTGACCTGCAGAATAAGATTCTTCTGGACTTAAGAAATGGACGAGATGGTGAGTCACTTTTTCCATTTCCATTTTCGTAGGTTGTGCTGTGCCTATACAAAAATCTTTATAAAGCTGACGAGAGTCTACACATATAATCTCTGCCTTGCATTTTTCGGCAAGAGATAAAGAGAGATTTGTTTTTCCAACCCCAGTGGCACCAACTAAAGCAAATTGAATAGGCATAATTTTATAATCTAGCTATATTTGAAATCCATGAATAAAATGAAACACATTATTGTTCTCTTTTGCATTACATTTATACTAACTGCAATTGTATACTTTTTTCCACATAAAGATAAAATTATATCTTCTATTCCTTTTTTAAAAGAAACGACTGTAGTGGCAGATAGTGTTTCTATTCCTGTGGACACGATTCCCTACATTCAAAGACTTAAAGAATCTCTTCCTCTAGTCAAATCCTCCTATTCTGAGAGGCGCAAAAAATATTTATGGATTCTCGGGAAGGGAAAAACAATCCCAGTCTATTTGATACAAATTCAAAAACACATTCAAGAAAATCAAGGTCATATATTAAACATGGAAGAATTATTTCTTCCTAACACATTTCAAGCAGCCTCTCTAATTTTTACAGACCGCCTAGGAGATACGATTTCTATCGAGCTTCAAATATCAGAGAATATTTTTTCTGATAACATTTCAAAGATAGGAGTTGCTTTTGAAGTAGAAACTTTATCTAGTGAACTAATTACCAAATTAAATGAATTAGATGTTTCCTACTCTATTTTAATTACCCCCTTTAACTTACCTGATCCATTCTATTCTCAAATCGCTCAACTACAGAACGCAGAGCCCGTTTTATGGCTTTATATGGAATCTGAAAAACTTAGAAGTTCCCATCATCAAAAAAGTCCAATCCGAATTCATCATACCGAAGAAAAAATAGAAGAAGTGATAGAAATGGCAAAGAAAAAACTTCCTAATGCCAAAGGAGTCACTACAAGGTATGCGGAAAAAGCAGTCGAACACAGGAATTTATTAAACGCTATTTTTAAATCTATTCAACAAAAAAATCTTTGGTTTTTAGATCTTACTGAAAATCGTTCTTCTTTAGTGAATGAAATTTGCAAAAACTATTCTATAAAATGCAAGCAGATTAGTGCTTATTCTGAAAAAACTAGTACGGTTGAAGATTACATCTCAAAAAATCTTCGTCTCGCCTTAAGAACAGGAACCTCATACATCATTTTACCTTTAACTTCAAAAAACATCGCTGAAATTGAAAAAATAAAAGAAAAAGCAGCCTCTCAAGGGACAGAAATAACTACGTTATCCAATGTCATTGCTGTTACAAAATAGGAGTACCTATGACCGTTAAATTAGGTGTCAACATAGATCATATCGCCACCATTCGCGAAGCTCGTAAAATAAGGGAACCTGATCCTGTAGCCGCCGCTATTCTTGCTGAATTAGCAGGTTGTCATGGTATCACGGCTCATTTGCGCGAAGATAAACGTCACATCCAAGATCGAGACATTCGATTATTACGAGGCATTGTAACAACGCATTTGAATATGGAAATGGCTCCTACTCAAGAAATGGTGCAATTTGCAATCGATGTGCAACCAGATATGGTGACTTTAGTTCCTGAAAACAGACAAGAAATCACTACAGAAGGCGGCTTGAATGTAGCAGCTAAAACAGATGAACTAGCCCGCTTTATTATGACTCTTAAAAACAATGATATTGCCGTCAGTGTTTTTATTGATCCAGATACAGATCAAGTGAAAGCCTCTAGAAAGGTTGGAGCTGATTTTGTGGAATTCCACACTGGTAAGTTTAGTGCCGCTTATGAAATGGGTAGTGCTCAAGATCTTAATCGAGAAGTTTCAGCCATACAAGATATGACTGTTCTTGCAAGCAAATACGGACTACGTGCCAATGCGGGCCATGGATTAAATTATCGAAATGTAGGCTATATTGCAGCCATTGAAGGCATTGAAGAATTAAACATCGGCCATAGTATTATTGGACGGGCGTCCCTAGTTGGAATGGAAAAAGCAGTGAAAGAAATGCTTGAAGCCATCCGTCGAGCAGAGCATTAATTCTCATACCATTTCTTTGATTCTTAAAAAAAAATAAAACCCCCACTGACTACCAGTAGGGGTTTTATTTTTAATCTTTAGTAAAATCAACCTTCTTCTAAGGCTTCTTTATATTCATCTACGGTCGCAATATACTCTTCAGTCATATCTGGCATAGAGTTTAAATGAGACAAAATAATATCTAAATGTTCTTTTTCAAAAATCGTCTTTAATTGACGAGAAACACGACCCTTATACTTCCATTCTTTGAGTAGTTCATCTGTTAAAATGAAACTATTTTCTAAACCAACAAAGTGCATTTCACCATAAACAGCAAAATCCTGAGTTAATTGCATGCATTCTGGCTCTTCCTCACTTGGATTCCCCATATATTTTTGAATATGCCGAGTACGAACGTCTTTTGTTTTGTCAATTCTCATATACCCCATAATCAAATACTTATTCTTAAAATCAGGATAAGTTACACCTTCATAACGTGTTCCAAAAAGAATGTATCGGCTTTTATTTTTGATTATTGAATTAACGTTTTTTACATTAGAACAACTTACGAAACCATATGTATTTGTTTCATAATTAGGCTCATAAAAGAAACCTTTACCATTTTCATTCAACTGATCACGAACAGGCACTGCAGACTGGTGGCTTGTTTCAACATACAGTAAAGCTCCGGTATAATTACCACGATAATCCTGCCAACCATCAAGATTTATTTGTGTTTTAGGCATATCTTTTTCCAGTCAAAATGTTTATAGATAAAAAAATAAAGAGCGAACCTATATATTAAGTTCGTTCCTAATATGTTCAAGATACATTATACCTACAAAAAAGTCAATGACTTAACAGAAATTGCCGTTTCACCGAACAAAAACGCCCCTTTTTTAAAAAATTCGGCAGTATCGGTCGTTAAGAAGTTAGTCTTTCCCGACTTTTGAAGTTTAGAATCGATCTCTGGATGACGTTTTAAATAGTCTAGCGTTTTTTCAGCTACTATTTTGCCTTGAGAAACCAATTGGATGTTTTTTGGTAAAAATTCACGAATTTGGTCTGCAATTAATGGATAATGGGTGCATCCAAGCAAGATCGTATCAATTTCTGGGTCTTTTTCAAGTAATGCGTTTACATCTCTCTGAATAAAAAAACGAGCCCCTTCGGAATCAAATTCTCCGTTTTCTACAAGAGAAACCCAAAGAGGGCAGGCTTGTTGAGAAACCTTTATATTTGGGAAAAAACGACGAATTTCAAGCAAATAACTTTCTGAATAAACAGTACCAGGAGTCGCAAAAATACCGATATGCCCCGTTTTCGTATAAAACCCTATTTCTTCTGCGGTAGGACGAATAATCCCAAGAACTCGACCAGAATAGGGTGAATTCACTAAATCTTTTTGCTGTATTGTTCTTAATGCACGAGCAGAAGCCGTATTACAAGCAAGAACAACAAGAGGGCACCCTTGTTCTAATAAATAGGATACTGATTGCCAAGTGTATCGATGAATCGTTTCAAAACTTCTAGATCCGTAAGGAGAGCGAGCATTGTCACCTAAATACAAGAAATCATTTTCTGGAAGAGCTTTTCGCAAATCTCTTAAAATGGTTAATCCACCAAAACCAGAGTCAAAAACGCCTATCATAAAGCGTCTTCCATTTGTTTCCGTATTTTAGGCATTAAATATTCTCTAATCTTGATTTCCCCACCTTCTTTTTTTAATGCTAAAGTATCTAAAGGTTCAAGTATTCTTGCAGATACTTTACAAATCTTAGAATCGCGACGAGATTCCCATACCGCTCTTGTTCCATGAAGAACTACTGGCAAAAGTGTCGCTTCTAATTCGACAGCCATCCTAAAACCACCGCTTTTAAACGGAAGCATTGAGCCATTTTTACTACGAGTCCCTTCAGGAAAAATAAATACACAAGGAATCTCTTTTGACTCAAGAATTTCTTTTTTTACTTCGAGCCCAGCGCCCTTCTTATTTCGATCAATAAAAATACAACCTATTTTTTTCATCCAAAAGCCAAGAAAAGGAATAAGCTTTAATTCTCGTTTTGCCAAAAAGCCAACCGTACGAGATAAAGCTAAAAAAACCACAGGAATATCTGCATACGATTGATGATTACCTATAACAACTACAGGCCTAGACCAGTCTACCTTTCCTAATAGGGCTTGATCTTCAATAGTTAAATCTACTCTAAGAGATCTAATGCAATAGGCACCAAACGCTTGTATTTGCAAATCAACCCATTGTTTAATTTTACCTGGCTGCACTAAGCGTAACACAGAAAGTCTTAATATACCTATGCCCATATAGCACAAAATTTTTGTTAGAACGAAGATACGAAATAAAAACAATGGCATGATACTCTCCGGCAAAGGCTTTTCAAGACATTTCAAAAATCTTGATTTTCTAAATGTCTCTAAACGACCTTTCCAATGTCGTTTGCTACAATATAATAAAACTAACAAAGCCTCGGCTCGAGTCACCCCCACATAAAAAAGCCTACGTTCTTCTTTTATTTGTTTTTTCTGTTCTTTTTTTGAACCCCGACAAGAACCTGGAGTCAATTTTTCGGCTAAACCAGCGTAAAAAACAACTGGATATTGTAATCCTTTAGAAGAATGCACTGTTTCCACATGGACTCCCTTCACATCTCCTTCTTCTTCAACTTGAAAAATGGGTAACCCATAATCTTTTAAGGCCTCCTCATAATAAATTCTTTGATGATTGTAGCGAACGAGAATGGCAAATGCCTCATAATCCAAATCATAATCGAGCCTCATCTCTTTTATCCGTTGCACAATCCTACTCATTTCAAGAACAGGGTTTTCACTTTCCCAAAATTCTGGTTTTCGATTTTCCTTAAAAAGAGCATCTTGTCTACAGTTACCTGCTCTTAACACTTTTCGTAACGTTACAGGCTTATCTGTAAAAATGCGATTTGCCAGATGTAAAATAGAAGGAGTAGAGCGATAATTCCATTCTAAACGGATTAACGTACTTTCCTTAAAATCTTTTTGAAAGCGTATAATATTACCAATATCTGCTCCTCTAAAGCCATATATAGCTTGATCATCATCTCCAACCACAAATAAACTTTTTCGATCTCCTAATAATGCAATCACTAGTCTATACTGAGCTGGATTAATATCCTGATATTCATCAACTAAAAACTCAGTCCATCGCCCGCGAAATTCAGCTCTAAATTCAGGATCATTTTCTAATAGACGAATGGCTAAATAAATCAAATCATCAAAGATCACATGCCCACTTAATAGAATCGACTTTCTAACAGGAATCAATTCTCTTTCCAACCGACTGGATAAATCTAAGGAGAAAAGTTCTTCTCTAGATACTGATTTTGCCCCTAAGCCAAAACGAACTAAATCACAAGCAAAATCACCGACATCCGATTCCACAGGGATCGGTGGTTTTTGAAAGCCCAACCGCTCATACCCAAAAGAATCCCCCACTTTTTCCCTTAATAAAAATAGAGCTAACGAATGAAACGTACATAAACGAACACCAGCCTCTGGAAAAATTTGACAAACTCGTTCTTTCATTTCAAGAGCCGCTTTTGCTGTAAACGTTAACGACAAAATGGAATCAGGGCATACTCCAGACGCTATCCGATATTGAATTCTCTTTGTTAAAACGGAAGTTTTTCCAGATCCCGCTCCAGCTAGTATTAATAATTGAGCATCCTTTTCATGATCATGTAAAACCGCTTTTCTTTGATCTGAATTTAATCCTTTTAGAATTTCTCCTATATCCATAAAACATTCCTTTTAAAAGGCTAATGGTAAAACAAGCCTTCTTTTTAAACGTTTTTAGAAGAGAAAAATTCAACTATGCTTTTTTTCGATCGCACCAAAAAAAGATAGCACCAAAGAGACTCAGGAGTAAACTTGCTAAATAAGCTAAAAGCTGTACTAATACAGACTCCAAACCAGGAACGCCTGCTTTTGCAAAAAGAGATTGAGCAAGTAATTCTCTTGGGCCAAAGCCCCCAATAGAAATAGGAAGAGCACTAATCACTGCAATCATAGGAATATAAAAGAAATACCAAGAAACAGCGATATCTAAACCAATCGCTAGACCGCAAAAGAAATGAACCAATACTCGAAGTATTTGAGTTAACGCTGATAATATGGTTATGTTTGTCCAAATACGAATTTTTCTAAAATATTGAAATCTGGATTGCATTCGCAAAAAGCGATCTTGAACAGCTTTAGGGAAAACATAAGAAGTCAATCGACTTAAAAGTTTACTTAGTCTTTTACTAAATAGCGTCGCAAAAAAAGCACAAAAGCCTAAAAAGACCCAAAGAGAAGGTAATAAAAAGACCCGTTGTTGTTCATCATAAACAAAAAACAACGCACCCACACCAAGAGCAAGCGCATTTAAGAAAAACAAGCCAAAAATTCGATCAAAAAAAGTCGCCGTTAAACCAGCCCCTACAGAATCTTGCCCTCCTTGGACACGGATATCATAAACTTTCTTAAAATCGCCACCCACATTTCCAGGCATAAAATTATTAAAAAATAAACCCACAAAATAAAGCTTTAATAAATGGCCATAAGAAAGATGAACATCTTGCTTTTCTAATAGAATTTTCCATTGGAGACAACCAGTCAAATTAGAAACTCCCAAACAAACAAGCGCTACCACTAAAGGCCAAATATCCATTTGCGAAAAGAGTTGAAACAGATCTCCTGAATCCCAACCTGGTGTTTGAGTGATATTTGTATAAACAAAATAAGCAGGGATAATTGTAACTAACAATTTGATTGCAAAAACTAATGTCGATTTTATGGTTTGATTCATTTTGAAAAAGCCACTCGCCACTCTAGGATTTTTAACGTTTCTAAAGCAGCCTTATCCCACGTGAATTCAGCTGCATGCATTTGTGCTTCTAATTCAAAAAGTTCACGGCGCTCCGAGTTTAAATAAAATAACTCCATCGCTTGGGCACATGAAGAAGCATCTTTCATAGGAAATAGAATTCCTGTTTTTTGATCAATCACACTATCCACTAAACCAGGTACTGCTGAGGCAATTGTAGCTGTTTTACACTCCGCAGCTTCAATTACAGTAAGCCCCCAACCTTCTTTATAGCTAGTCTGTAAAAGGCCTATCGCCTCTGCAAGCAACGTTCTTTTTTTCTCTCCCGAAACATAACCTTCTAAAATCACTTTACCCGTTAGCCCGTAACGTTCAATTATTTTTGGCATCTTTTTCAAGAGCGGACCGCCACCAGCAATTCGAAGTTTTACATCAGGGTATTTCTTTGAAAAAATACGAAATGCTTCTAATGCAGTATAAATGCCCTTATAACGGTGTAGACGTGAAAGCCATAAAAAATAGTCTGACTTTTTTAATGGCAAAGTCACATTAGGGGGTAAACCATCTGCCCCATTATACACAAGCTGAATTTGAGAGGAAGCAATTCCTAACTCTTCTAATTCTTTCTCTGTACTTGGACTCACCACAATAAAATGACTTTTCTTATAAAACAGCGGAATCATTTTTTCAAAAAGCCACACCCCTAAAGCCACTGGAAAAAATGCTTCTGAAAATATCGATCTTTTCCAAAGATGATGAATCTGAATAATATGTGGTTTTTTCGATAACTGCGGTGTAAATAAAGGCAGCTTATTTAGATCTTCATAAATAACATCAAATTGATATTTTCGATCTAATTTTTTTATTGCTCTTGCATAAGTAAGTTGAAATAAAAGATCTGAGCCCGAACGGATTACTTCAATTCCATCCACAATCTCATAAGATGGAGCACCAGGAAAGGATGTCGAAAAAAGAACCACCTGATGTCCTTTTTCAACAATACGAGAAAAAATGCAATGCAAATGCTTTTCGGCCCCACCCGAAGCGGGGTGCTTTCTATCCCGATAATTCACGACTAGTATTTTCATTATCTAATCTATTTTTTCCCTAAAACACCAATACTCAATTGAGTGTAATGCATGAAAGGCACTGTAGCTAAAGCATCTAAAATTTGATCTTTCAATTTTTGATAAGCCGTTCCTGTCAAAGGATATTTAGGCAGCTCAATATTAAATCGGAAACACAATTCTCTAAGCATACGATAAAATAAATTTGGACGCATCCAATCTCCATATGTATACCTAATACTAAAACCAGCTTGGGTCATAAGACCCTTTAATTGTGGCATCGTGTATTCAGTTTCCCAACCAGCAAACCATCGATCAAGAGCAATGAGAATATGTTTAATGACAGTATAAGGATGAATAGTCTGAGGCACATCGCAAAGGCAATGCCCCCCTTTTTTTATTATCCGATAATTTTCACGCAATAATGCTACAGGATCTTTAAAATGCTCTGCTAAACCCTGATGAAAAACTAAATCAAACGTATTATCAGGAAATGGAGAAGCAAAAGCATCTCCACGAATCAAATGAATTTGGTCATAAAGACCTTCTTTGATTCGCAGGGAATTAATGATTTTCAAACTATTTTCAGCAAAATCCAAAACATAAACTTCAGCCCCTCGGCGAGCTAATTCAACACTATCTCTTCCAGTTCCAGCTCCAACTTCTAGAATTTTCATTCCATCTAAATTGAAGTGTTTTTCTATGGATTTAAAAACTGAAGGAGAAGATGGGTAAACTTTTTCCATATCGTTTTTTTGCTGCCAAAAACGATTCCAAACCGATTGCGTAGGCTCTTTAATTGTCATAAACGCAAATATACGAATTCAGTGAAAAAGAGAAATACAGACGTTTTATTTTCTTACATTTTTGCTATTAATGTCATTTTTATATTACTTAGTCATCTTTTAATGACTATTTTATATATTAAAAAACGCCAAATTATGATAACAACAAATATTTTACACTTTTGGCACACTCCTTGCTCATTAAAAAAGCGATATTATGGATTGATAATAAGGATTTTTAAGCATGCATATAGATTCTACTGATACTACTCTAAAACGTTATCTCGAAGACATTAGAAAAACGGCGCCCCTTTCTAGAGAAGAAGAACAAATTTTGTTTCAAAAAGCAAAAGAAGGCGATAAGATTGCTCGTAAAAAATTAATTTCTGCAAATATGCGCTTTGTATTAAAAGTGGCAATTCAATATCGTGGATGCCCTATTCCTCTTCCAGATCTAGTGAGTGAAGGCGCCATGGGCCTCGTTCGTGCCATTGAATCATTTGAACATACTCGTGGTTTAAAATTCATTAGTTATGGTGTTTGGTGGATTAAAGCCTATATCACCAGAGCCATTAATGAACAAGGTAACTTAATTCGTCTACCAGCCAACCAACACTTACGTGTCCGTAAAGCTTTGCACGAACAATCTCGCGGAAAAGAAATCAATGAAGAAATTCGCGAGTTAATTCAAATTGGCCAAAGAGGTGTTTCTTTTGATAGCCCTTTGAAAGCTGATTCAAAAGCCACATACGCCGAAGTGCTTGCCGATAATACCACTACAAACCCAGAAGCTGATTCTGAAATTCAAAGCGTAGAAGCACTTGCTAGAGACCTTATGGAACAACTTCCAGAAAGAGAAGCTAAAGTGATTACTGGTATTTTTGGTATCAATCAAGAAGCGCCTCAAACACTTAGAGAAGTTGGCGAATCTATGAATATTTCTCATGAACGCGTACGTCAGCTTCGTGACCAAGCGCTTAGAAGAATTCGAAAATACAACAGCCGCGAATTTCTTCAAGAAAAGAAAGACGCATTCTTAGCGGCTATCAATAAATAAAACTTTATGAATAAAAAAAAGAACCCCGATTGGGGTTCTTTTTTTTAGATGTTACTCATTGAGAGGCACCGTTCCTTTTTTACTGCGACGGACACCCCACTTATCAATCAATTCTTCTTCAATTCGTTTGTTTTCATAGCGAACAACAAGCTTAAATTGAACTAGATAAACTCCAGCTCCTACAAAGCGACCAGATCTATCTTTGAAATTCCAGTTCACAAAGAGCTTTTGATCTGTATTCAAGCAATTGCCTCCAAATTTAGGGCTATTACATGCAACGCTTATTACTGTGTCATTCACATATTGACCGACATGATCAAAATATCTTACACTAAAGGAAAGCATCACTTTAGCAGGATCTAATGAATCTAATATCGAAGGATTTACTTCTCCATTAGGATCCACTTGGGCCGCATCTATTAACTGCGGTACAAAGCGCTGACCTAATTCCACTAAATGCCCAAGAACGCCTTTTTCCTCCAAGTCTTCTTTTCGTGTCGAACTTGGTAAATAACTCAGCGATACAGAACTTAATTCTCGAAGAGTTTCGTCTTCTGAATTTAAGGATCCCATTTTCACAGAGTGCACCAATTGATTTAAGAAGCCTGTAATCACAACTGGTGAAGGAATTTCTCCTGCGATATTGCCTGCATTATCTTTAATAGATCCATCCTTTCCAGAAATCATCATGAGAGAATCACCTGGAAGAATAGTATTAAAGCCTGTATTCAAAACCAACCTTGCAGAAGATCCATCGTTTGACCATTCAATTCTTGAAGGAACTAAGTTAATCGTATCTTGTCCATGGATATAAGAGAAGTAATCTTTACCCGAGAGTTTTGAAGAATTTACGATTTCAGAGAATGAAACAATCAAAGTATCAACTCCATCTCCATAACGGAGGTTTGCCGCCGTAATGACTGGAGCCATTTTATCTCTGATTGGAGAAGTATTCTCAGCCACGAAAGTATAACCCATCACATCATAGTATGTATAGATGGTGGCTTGTGGCATTTCATCACTAATGCTAGTAAGACCAGTTGCTAGTTTTATATCCGATTGAACATTCCAAATGACACGTTTAGGATCTTTCGGATCGATTTCCAAACTTGCAGGTTGAGCTTGTAACTGAATTAACATACCTCTAAAGCTGTACCATGGGAAGGACATATAGAGTTTATTTTTGTCTTCTTCAGAAATACTATCAGGAAATACGGTTACAATTTGATCCAAAATACCATCTTCATCAGTATCGTAATATTCTACGTAACTAGCTGTTGGTAAACGATCCGTTACTTTTACAACTATCTGACGACTGTATTCATCTGAAGTCATATAAGGTAAATTCGTAAACGAGACGCTTGGGTATAAAGATATACTATCTCGATCAGCTCCTCTTAAACCAAGCGAATCTCCAGTGATTATAATTAAATTTTTAGTTGGCATCGAAACGGAACTGACTTGATCCAAGTCAAACCCATTTTTATTCAACATAATGATAAAGTCTGCCTGAGAAACATCTGCTGGCAATAAGTCTATGTTGAACTCAATAAACAGAGAGTCTTGACCAGAAGCATTTCTAATTGCATTGGCTTGCTTAATCACATGACCACCGACTTCCACAAGAGAAGCATTACGTTTATATGAAGTATTCGTTTCTGTATCGGTATAAGTCACAATCACATAAGCATCTTCAGGGAATTTATCCGGGAAATTTAAGCTAGTGACATCTACAGTGATGCGATCCTTATTCAAATTAGGAACAGAAGTGACATTTAATGTATCTCCATTCACCACAATAGCCATGGCAGTCACTGTCATTTTTGAAGGTAATGGGTCATTAAGCACCACTTCTACCATATCCAGTTTTCCATCCCCTTCAGTATCTTTAATAAAGCCAACTAAAGCATCTGGAATAGGATCTAAGAAATTGAACCCGTCAAAAATAACTGTTTCACCTAACTCATTTTGAACGTAAATCTGACCGCCCATAACAACAGAGTCACTAGTAATCAGAATCTTCACATCATTTCCAGAAGAAATAATGGTTTTCTTTGTACTTGGGTCATTTGGATTATTTGGATCAATAATCTGAATACCACCAACACCTGTGATGATTATAGGATCACCAGAGGAAATATTCAAATAATCAAGCAATTTATCTCCAGAGAGTGTGACTTCTATGACTTGTCCCACATTCACGGCTTCCTTTTCTGATCCAGTATTTCCACCGAATCCATCTAAAGAAGAACCAGGTAATGTCGTATCATAGACATTGCCGCCAATCGTAATTGTTCCAGGAGTTCCAGGTTCTGCGTCCACAGGATTTAAGACAGAGCCACCGATAACTAAAGTATCGCCTTTTTCTCTCTTATCATCACTTGGATATGGAAGAGGATCATCATCGTCATCAATATCAAAATCATCAAAACCAACATATTGCTTACTAGAAGAGCTCGAGAAATTAATATCATCACCAGAACCAGAACCTGTTCCTGAACTAGATGAACTACTTAAATCATCTCCCGTGCCAGCACCACCAGAGGAACTACTTCCTGTTCCTCCACCAGAGGAGCTACTTCCTGTTCCGCCATCAGAGGAACTATTTCCTGTTCCGCCATCAGAAGAGCTAGTTCCTGTTCCGCCATCAGAGGAACTATTTCCTG
>JAAYXQ010000090.1 GCA_012515825.1 Fibrobacter sp. | reverse complement strand
GCTTCTTCTAAAAAATCGGCTCGTAAACGAATATCCGACTCACTATCTAGTAATGGTTCTGCCGAAATAGAAACGCTCACTTTATGTGGCCCCACTTGAAAAGAATTATCTATTGGCCCCACTTTATGCACAAGACGTTCTTGCCATTGCACCTCTGGCTCCCCTGCTCGAACATCACAATGAAACTCTCGCTTTAATCGGGCTAATAAAACGTCTAATTGTACTTCTCCCACCGTGTGAAGAATCCAATAGCCCCCTTCATGATGGCGAGCTAACTTAAAAGAAGGATCCATTCTTGATAAGATTTGCAAGCTTTCTTCAATATGATTATAATCTTCTATTTTCAAACATTCTATCTGGGTTTGAAGCAAAGGCTGATATTTGTTTCTAATCGGTTCTTCAGTCTCTAAAGTAAAGGTCTTTCCATCCTTACCTAAATAATTTCCTAGCTCCATTTTTTCTTCACTTTTCATGGCGTATATATCGCCTTCACGAATAACCTCTTCTGGAACAAGCATATTTGCTTTCATTCGATAAAAAGAAAAACCAAGAGGCCATTTAGAACTTTGTAGATTACACATGCTTCTAAACAAAGAGATCTCGCCGTAGCCTCTAAAATACCGTAGACGAACCACTTGTCCTAAGGCCTTTTTATGAAAAGAAGGAGGAGATGGTAAAAAGAAAGAAAGTCCAGTCATTAAACTTCGGACGCCAAAATTTTCAAGCGCAGAACCAGCATAGCACAAAACATATTCGTCTGATTTTGCAAGGTTTTCTAAACCTCGAATCAAATCTTTTGGAGAAACATTTTCCCCTTTTAAGGCTTGTTCTAAAATAGGATCATCAAAAAGCGAAGCAAACTCCACCGCTTCCTTATAGTACTTGAGAGCTTCAGAAGACGTTTTTTTAGAATTCAAAGGAACGGCTTCTTCCCTACCGTCTTCATTATGTTTTAGTCGTGTTTGACTGATGACATCAACGACGGAGCTCATTTCGCCTTTTGTATATTCTGGAAGACTTAACAACAAAGGGCGCACACCCAAACGTTCTTCAACATCAAGCAAAACTTCGTCTAAAGAATAATCTTTATTATCTAGCTTATTAATAAATAATAGAGTCCGAACACCCGCTGCTCTTAATTTATTCCAGGCCGTCATGGTTTGAGTTTCAACACCATTTGCCGCAGAAACCACAAGTACAGCCCCATCCACAGCCGACAAAGCCATATCTACTTCAGCACCAAAATCAATATGTCCAGGAGTATCAATGAAGTTAAACCAAATATTACGCCACTCAAAATGAGCAACACCAGCCTCTATCGTGATTCCACGAGCTTTTTCTTCGGGTAAATAATCCATTGTTGCAAGACCTTCTTCTACATTCCCTGGACGGCCTATTTCGCCCGCAGTAAAAAGGATTCGCTCCGATAGCGTAGTTTTACCAGCATCTACATGAGCTAGAATAGCGATGTTGCGAATGGATTGCATTTGCTTAATTTAGAAAAGAATACCTTAATAAATTAATTATTCTCTTACAACAACCCTTTTCCACGTAAAACAAACTATTCAGCTAAAGATGAGCTTGTCATAAACTAGCCGAGACGTGAAGGCTAAAGCCGTACAAATAGAACAACGAAGGCATGAACAACGACGGATGACGAAGTTTATTACCATAATTCGACTAGAAATAACATCATCAGGCAATTAAATCCCTGACAAGCCCAATTCAAGGGAACATGATTTTCGCGAGAATAAGCAAGCCGAGGCGTGAAGGCTAAAGCCGTACAAATAGAAAAACGAAGGCCTGAACAACGACGGATGACGAAGTTTATTAACGTAATTCGACTAGAAACAAGCAAGCCAAGGCGTGAAGGCTGAAGCCGTACAAATAGTACGGCGAAGGCCTGAATAACGATCATTTCAATGCTAAAAATACAACCCTTATAACTTCAATTCGACTAGAAACGAGCAAGACGAGGCGTGAGGGCAGATGCTGTACAAATAGTACGGCGAAGGCCTGAATAACGACGGATGACGAAGTTTATTAACGTAATTTGACTAGAAACAAGCAAGCCGAGGCGTGAAGGCTGAAGCCGTACAAATAGTACGGCGAAGGCCTGAATAACGACGGATGACGAAGTTTAT
>JAAYXQ010000089.1 GCA_012515825.1 Fibrobacter sp. | reverse complement strand
GATATAACTCATAAATACTTTTTTTTGCCTTATTTGTTAA
Organism: Fibrobacter sp.; assembly: GCA_012515825.1. Classification (GTDB taxonomy): domain Bacteria; phylum Fibrobacterota; class Fibrobacteria; order Fibrobacterales; family Fibrobacteraceae; genus Fibro-01. The sequence goes on along the minus strand of JAAYXQ010000089.1, from coordinate 8,876 downwards.
AACATCGGATTTCGCATATTCTTTTTGCTGTTCTTGACATTGCCGTAATTCTTCTTCTACAAACGCTCGTTGATCAGGGGAATGTCCAAGGTTTTCTAAACGATATTCTATTTCTGAGCATACCGCTTTTTGACGCTGCGAAGCGCATGAAATTAAAAATAAGCTTAATAAAAACCAACAATATTTTTTCATTCTTCAATTGGAAAATAACTTTTAAAAATTCTTTAATCTAGAGAAGAGACTAGAATCACTAAAAAAAGTAGTTTTTTATTTTTCGATTTGGCTCATTCTCTCTTCAATTCTTAATAAAACAAGTTCTCTACCTCGCTTTTTTGGTTTATAATCATTCATAAGTTCTTTTGGTAAATTCGTAAATGAATCTCCAAAATAGGTTACTTGATAACCTCTTTTCTTACATTCTGCATAAAGCAATTCATACCGTTTTCTGAGAAATTCAAGCTTATCATAAAAAAACTTAACATGCCCTTTTCCGAGAGTAAACAGCTTAGGCTGGCCTTGCATAGAGTATTTGCCTGATTTTATGATATTTGGAATTCGTTTTATCTCGCGGTGCTCTGCAATAAGCATTTTCCCAATTAATTCGGAAGGTTTGATTCCAACATTGATTCTTGTCATAAAGCACCGATTTTAAAAAAGAAGAAAACTCAGTGAACAATCAAAATTTTTCCCTTTTCAATTTTTGAACCATTTTTCACCAAATAATGATATAGTCCAGGAGCCACTAATCGGCCTTTAAGATCCGTTCCATCCCACTCTAATTTTCCACCTAAAAGATCTTCATTTACAAAAGAACGAACTAAAGCTCCTCCAGCATTGAATATTTGAATACGAGCATCTTCAGCAACATAATCAATAATCATTTTACCATGTACTTTTGGCTTAAATGGGTTAGGATAAGCAATTGTTTTTTTAGGTGAATCTTCAGTCATAAAAGCATCTGCTTTACGTAGATCTTTTCTTGTATAACGAGTAACTCCTAAATCATGGCCAAACCATACCATGCCCTGAATAGAATCTATCGCTATATCATAAATCACATCACTCACAAGTCCTTGTTTTGTTGCCCAGTGAAGAGTGGTCAAAGTATCAGGAGATCCATTTTTTGGGGAAAATCGATAGGCACCATTCTTTGATCCAAGCCATATGTTTCCTTGAACATCCACCTCCATAGAAGAATTCGAGGCGCCAGAAAAACCACTAATTTTATGAGGATGCCTAATTTGGTCATCTTCAGGATCCAAATAACCAAGAGAAGTATGTCCTGCCACCCAAAGGCGTCCAGAAGGATCAAAATCCATATCTACAATGTATTCTTTATTTGGACCATCATAAGTTCTATGTTCCACATCCACAATACGTCCTCCTGTTTTTGATGGCTTTGTAAAGGAGAAAACATCAAGAAAACCAGATCCATTTACATCATTTACATTACCTGCACTTGAGTATAGTAACCACTGATCAGGGTCCTCTGCGGAAGCAATTACTTGAAGAGGCCCTGGATAAGAAGTACTCCCTACACGATTAGCACAACTCACTTCTCCATCTAAATCAATATAAGCAAAGCCATAATTAGGAGAAAACCAATAAGAAACAAAAAAACCTGATTGATCTGGGGCAGTTGTAGATCCTATAGTAACAGTATAGTCATCAATAAATTCATCTATGCAAGTCGTACCAGGAACGATATATTTTTTGAGTTCAAGACCCAAGTTCTTATAAAGTATAAAGCCCCCTCCCCACAACCCATATAGCAAATTTCCATTTTTATCTATAGAAATAGATTTCATTTTTGAAGTGATAGCTTCTTTCTCAAATGTAAATGGAGTAAAATTTAAGCGCTGTTTTGGTGTCCATGTAAACCCATCGCTTAATGAAATATCTCCATAGGGGGAAGCAGCTAAAACGCCACCTGTATTCAAAGTGATAGTTTGATGAGCAGGACCTAAAGAATAAAAATTCCACGCATATACATCAGCCATTTTAGACCCTTCCCTATATATCACAGTAGAAGGGCCAATAAAATAATGACCATTTTCCGTTTTCAAAATCCATTCTACCAAACTACTATCATTCTTAAAAAGCAAAGAATCATTAAGCTCTTTATCCTCTAATGTTATACTTGCTTGATTTAAGCTCGCTTCTGTTTTTTCACCTTTTTCATTATAATAAAAAGATCCTCTTTCTGCCCGTACCACTAACGAATCTTTAAGCCATGCCATCGCTCGGATTGTATCTGGAGGAAGAGTAATTGAATACTTTTTCCATGAAGAAGGATCTGCTAAAAATAAATCCGCTCCCATATCAGACCAATTCATTTTTCTTGCATAAACATTGTTATTGATCGCTACATATAGAGAATCCTCTTTGATTGTCATAGCAGTTATCATCTCTGTATTTAAGCGATGAGAAGCAATAGATGTTAAAGAGATCAAAGATCTTTCGGAAATTAAATCTATAAAAGCCAATTTATCATTAAAAGCTAAAACCATGACAGAGTCTTTTAGAAGAATTAATTCTTTTAAAACCTGTGAATTACCTGAAACAAAAGATCTATTAATAACCTTAAAATTTGATGTTAGCCCTGTTTTTTTTGCTATTAAGCCCTTAGCAGAAACAGCATAAAGAGATTGTTCGTTACTCGCAATTGAATAATACGTCGTTGCTTCCAGACCGTCATCGGCAGTATAAACGATAGATTGATTATCTCCCGAATAGAAACGAATGCCACCATCAGTGGCTAAAAATAAATGGTTTTGATAGATGGTTGCCGAATGAATTTCTGAGGGAACAGAAAAACCTTCTATCGCTTTAGAACCATACGACAAAACACTCCCTAATAAGAGAACGCATAAAATCTGACAATAAATCTTTTTTGTTTCCACTGGATAAAATTACCAAAATTTAATAGATGAAAACCTCTATTTTAACAAAAAAGGAGCTCTAACCATCATTATTAAAGAAAAAACTAGCTTTATTCAATGCTTTCTTAATTTTTAGAGAGACCGATGTTTTAGATAAGCCTAAACATTTAGAAATATCATCTCCATTCATACCTCCAATAAAGTATAGTTCTAAAATCATTCGATCTAAAATATTAAGAGTCATCAATACTTGTTCTAACTTATAAAATAAGGCCTGTTCAGATTTAAAATCATCTCCAACCACTTCATAAGATCCCATATTCTCATTTGCAATAAACTCGGGGCGAGCTTTTTGTCTTCTTAAAAAATCAAGACAATGATTTCTGCATACAAATTGAATCCATGCATCTTTATTGTCATAATCCTTAAATACATGGACATGCTTAAATATTTTTATAAAAACTTCTTGTTGTAAATCTTTAGCCGTTTCTTGATCATTACAAATCTTTAAGCAATTTTGGTAAATCCTTTGGGAATTTTTATTCCAGATCGACATCAAGAAGGCTTCCTGCTTTTTCTTTACTGAAAATTCTATATTTTTAAACATTATGAAGACTTGCTCCTATAGCTCCATCATTTTTAATAAGAATCACAGCGCTTTTAAATTTACGAAAAAAAATAAAAAAAAGAATAGCTGGCAGAATTTTGACGTCTCAAGACGTCAAAGCTTTATTTTCCTAGTTACTTTGTACATAATGTCTATTTTTTCCTTTGCTCAAGATACATCAATGGAAATAGATACAAGTACTATGCCTCCTCCAGGAATCGAACTATCTTATCCAAATAAATCTCTCGCTGTAGGTGATTGTGTTATTGTCGAAATCGTAATTCCTGAAAAATGGCACGTCAATGCAAATGTTGTTAGTGATGAATTTCTAAAAGCGTCACAAATAGAAATTGCAGCAAAGGGCATCGTTTTCAATCAACCCATATGGCCTACTTATAAAAAAAAGTATAATGATGCTTTAGAAATGGATATTTTTGTTTTTGATGGAAAAATTCAAATTAAAATTCCTATAAAAGAATTAGAAGCATCTTATGATTCAACAACCACAAATACAACATTCCATTATCAAGCATGCAGTAACTTTATTTGTCTAGCCCCAAATCAAGTTCATTTCTCTTTGTCGCCTTCTGCAGCAACACCCATCCCGTTAAAAAAAAACGACTCTAGCATTTTAGTCCTTTTATTTTTTGCGTTTATTGGCGGATTTATTTTAAATCTGATGCCTTGTGTTCTACCTGTTTTATCTCTTAAGCTTTTCAGTCTCATAAAACAATCAGGTAAATCCAGAAAACGTCTATTCACACTAGGGCTTTCGATGACTGGCGGGATCCTTTTCTCTTTTTGGATTCTCGCCACCATTATCATCTCACTAAAATCGGCGGGTAGTCTAGTGGGATGGGGAATACAATTTCAAAGCATTGGCTTTATAGCCTTTATGGTTATCTTGTTAAGTGCATTTGCAATGAATTTCTTTGGTTTTTTTGAGATTTGGTTACCTGGAAAAACACTCACAAAAATGGATGGATTCACTAAAAAAGAAGGTCTTGCTGGTGCTTTTTTCACGGGATCCCTTCTTGTTCTTTTAAGTACACCTTGCTCGGCTCCCTTCTTAGGCTCAGCGATGGGATTTGCCTTTAGTGCTTCTGCTCCTGTTTTGTTTTTATTTTTCACCGTAGCAGGACTAGGTCTTAGTTTACCGTATTTAATCATCACGCTATTTCCTGTATTACTTTCCATTTTTCCAAAACCTGGTCCCTGGATGGTTTCTCTACAAAAATGGATGGGTTTATTATTACTTGGAACCGTGCTATGGCTTCTTTGGGTAGCAAAGCAAACAGTAGGATTGGAAGGATTTTTCTTGCTCATCATTTTAAGTTTAATGAGTATGGGTTTTTCTTTCTTAACAGGTAAAATTGCCCCTCCCTATAAACCTTTTTATAGAGAAATTCTATTACTACTCTCTTCCGTATTGATTCTCTTCTTCACCTGGCAGTTTGCTGTATCTCCTACAATAGATAAAGCTCTAAAAGAGAAAAAAGCGGCCGCTTTTTCTCTTGAAAAAGATGAATCTGGTTTTTTCCCTTATTCAAAAGAACACCTTACATCCGCTTTAGAAGCAGGGCAACCTGTTTTACTCGATATTACTGCAGATTGGTGTTTAACATGTAAAGCAAATGAAGCTGCGGTCCTCTCACAAGAATCTTTAGGATATGTTCTTGATAAACATAACGTTGTAAAAATAAAAGCTGACTGGACGCTACAAGACAAAGAAATCAGTGAATTATTAAAAAGTCTCGGAAGAAGTGGTGTTCCTGTTTACGCCATTTATCTTCCTCATAATCCTCAAAATCCTATTTTGCTTCCTGAAATTCTGACAACTAATTCCATTTTAGATGTTCTGGATTCGAATCAATAAACTATTTTTAATTTATGAAAGCAGCTCTCTTTACTAACGAATTTCCGCCTGAAATTTATGGCGGTGCTGGAATCCACATCCAATACTTAAGCAAAGAGCTTCGTGCTCTGTGTCAGATTGAAGCTCGTTGTTTTGGTCCACAAAACGACGAAGAAGATAATCTCCGAGCCATCGGGTTTTCTGAAAAGATAAATAATGCTCCTCTTTCTGATATTCGAGTCAAAAAAATCTTAAAACCTTTGGATATTAATATACAGTGGGCTGCTTCATTAAAAGATATTGATATCATTCACTGTCATACTTGGTATAGCCATTTTGGTGGCGTTCTTTCAAGCCGACTATTACAGTGTCCTCTTATTTTAACAACTCACTCTTTAGAACCCCACCGCCCATGGAAGTCAGAAGCTTTAGGTCAAGGTGGTTATGATATGAGCTGTTGGATTGAAAGAACTGCTTATGAAGCGGCTGATGGAGTGATTGCAGTAAGTCAAGGGATGAAACGCGATGTTATGGACTTATATGGCGTTCCTGAAGATCGAGTCCAAGTAATTTATAACGGTATCGACCCAGATTTTTATAAACCCACTTTTGATAATGCCGTTTTAAAAAAATGGAATATTGACCCTTCTCGTCCATTCGTTCTTTTTGTCGGTAGAATCACTCGACAGAAAGGAATTTCTCAACTGATTCAAGCGATTCCTCAAATCGATCCAAATGCACAAATTGTTCTTTGTGCTGGAGCTCCAGACACACAAGAACTCGCTGACGAATGCAAGAATCTGATTCTTGAGGTTCAAAAAACTAGAGATGGCGTTATTTGGATTCAAGAAATGATGCCTCACTCAGAGCTACGTGTATTATATAGTCACGCTACTGTTTTTGCAACACCTTCTCTATATGAACCTTTTGGTATTATTAATCTGGAAGCCATGAGTTGTGGTACTCCTGTTGTTGGAAGTGCCGTTGGAGGCATTCCAGAAATCATTGTTGATGGCGAAACAGGATTTTTAGTTCCTCTTAAAGCAAAATCGACCATTAATTTTGACCCTATTGATCCAAAAGAATTTCAAATGCAATTTGCAGATAAACTAAATAAAATTCTTTCAAATCCTGCTCTTGCTCAAAAGATGGGCGTAGTCAGTCGTCAGAGAGCGATTAATGTTTTCAGCTGGAAAAGTATCGCAAAGCAAACCTTTGATTTTTATAGCTCGTGCATCGAACGCTATAAAAAAGAAGGCCGACGCGTATAGTTTCTAATTAATGAGCCGCGTGAATAGTGGCCATAAATTCGGCTCTCGTTTTTTCATCTGACTTAAATCGGCCTAAAAGTTGTGTTGTTACCATCACAGCTCCAGCTTTTTTAATCCCTCGAATAGTCATGCACGTATGAGACGCCTCAATAACAACAGCGACTCCTTTTGGATTTAATTCTCTTTGAAGTAAAGTCGCTATTTGACAAGTCATCCGTTCTTGAACTTGTGGAAATCGAGCATAATATTCGACCGCTCGGGCGAGTTTTGAAAGCCCGACAATACGATCGTTTGGAATATAGGCAATATGTGCTCGACCAGTAAATGGAAGGAAATGATGTTCACACATACTAGCAAACTCAATGTCTTTTAGATACACCATCTCATCATATTTTTCATGAAATTGTGTTTTTAATATCTCTTCTTCTTTTAATTCACCAGAAAGCCCTGTCATTAATTCGGCATACATTTTAGCGACACGCTTAGGAGTATCAATAAGACCTTCTCTATGAATATTTTCTCCCATGCCTTCAAGTATCAGCCGAAAGCCTTCTTCCATTTTTTTTAAATCCATTATTATTTCTCCAACGAGTAGACTAAAACACGCGAATTACGACGCGTATTATAGTTCTTACGTTTAGATGGTGGCAAATCATCAATAGTACCATCTTCAAAACCAAATTGATAGAACCAATCTAGTGCTTGAGTAGTCAATAAAAAGATTTTTTTATAGCCACGAATTTTTGCGGCAGATAATAAATGCCTAACGACAGCATCTCCGACACCAGACTTACGATAGTTTGCCGCCACAGCAACAGCAGCTATTTCTGCAGAATCATTCTCATAGGGATGAAGAGCTCCACAGCCAAGAATTGCATTATCAATCACATAGACAACATAATCATTTAATTTTTCTAGAATCGCTTCTTGTGTTCTAGAAATCAAAAATCCTTTTTGAATATAATCTTGCATGATACGTAAGATATCAGCAATATCATCAATTACAGCTGGCCGTATTGAGGAATACTGACTAGAATAGACCATGGTGCCATCACCACGACTAGAAAAGACTTCCTGAAGAACACTTCCTTGAATTTCACCACTAATTAAATGGACTCGGTTTGCCCCTACTTTACATGCTTGAATCGCATTCAGCAAATAATCCTTTTGTGCGAAATTTAAGGTTTGCGGATTGAGATCTAAAATTTCTTTTGCCTGATCAATATCTAAAGCAGAAATGACTCCACTATCTGTCACTTCTAAATACTGCGTTAGCGAGCTTGTTTTTAGCCCATCCATCGAAATGCCATTCTCAGTTCCAATAAAGAACAATTTGGCAACTTGAAGATATTTGCATAGTTCTGTAGCTAATTCTGTACTTGAAATATTATAAGCATGGCCTAGTTTATTCCAACCAATAGGAGGAATGATCGGAATAAAGTTTTCAGCGAGCAACCGTTCAATGATATTTCTTTGAATGCGTTCAATTTTCCCTGTCCGCATGTAATCAACACCATCAATGATGCCAAGACTCCGAGCAGAAACCCAATTGCCTTGAATACCATCACAGCCACCAGCTGTAAGATGACTCATAATCCGTTGTGCAACACCTAAAGAAGCTTGTTCAATTAAAGGCAAAGCTTCTTCACTGGTTAACCGAATGCCATTATTAAAATTGAAATCTATATCCCATGCTTTTAATTGTGCATCTATACTATTACGTGTTCCTGGCACAATCAAAACTTTGATCCCAGCCTTATGCAAAAAGGATATATCTTTGATTAATACAGGGAATAGAGGATGGTTCATCAAACTATCTTCTATTTTCAAAACAAATAATTGTCCCTTAAAACGAGTGATATAACTAAATACCTCCCGAATAAAACTGGCAACTTCAATTTTTTGTTCTTTAAAATCTGGAATCACTGTCATGCTTTAAATATAAGAAAAGCGAAAGGATAATCTTTCGCTTTTTCAAAAAGTAACGTTTTCAACTCATTTTTTATCTGTTTTGGCAGCTGGCTTTGCTTCTGCTTTGGCAGCTGGTTTAGCTTCTGTTTTGGCAGCTGGCTTTGCTTCTGCTTTAGCTGCAGGTTTTGCCTCTGTTTTCACTTCTGGCTTTGCTTCTGCTTTAGCTGCAGGTTTTGCCTCTGTTTTCACTTCTGGCTTTGCTTCTGCTTTGGCTGCAGGTTTTGCCTCTGTTTTCACTTCTGGCTTTGCTTCTGCTTTAGCTGCAGGTTGTGCTTCTGTTTTCACTTCTG
>JAAYXQ010000088.1 GCA_012515825.1 Fibrobacter sp. | reverse complement strand
ACTTCAGAACCTACTGGGTATGGTTTTGAAGAAGCGGCACTTAAGGCGGTGCGTGAATGGAAATTTGAACCAGCAAAATTAGGCTCTTTCCCTGTTTCTCAAAAAGCCACGAAGGAGTTCCGTTTTGTTCCATAAGAGCTCTTTATTGTTTTTGATTATCTGTGTTTGCGGTATAGGATCATCCGCTTCTTTTGCCGATGATTTCTTTTCTAAGGCAAATGCGTTGTATGATAATGGACAATATAAAGAAGCTGTCCCTTTTTATCGGGCGGCAATTGATGAAGGGCGATACGAACCTTTTGCGTGGTTTAATTTAGGGAATACTTTAGTTCAATTACAAAAGAATGAAGTGGCCTTAGTGGCCTATCGAAGAACCGTAGAATTGCTCCCTGATTTTGTGAAAGCATGGGTTCTTCTTGGTGATCTTTATTTTTTGGGAGATGATTTAGGAAATTCTATTGCATCTTATAAAAGGGCCATCGAATTAGGAGAGGATACAGATCATATACATTATGCCTTAGGGGAGTGTTTTTGGAAAAGTGGGGACTATACTTTGGCTCAAAAGCACTATGAGAGAGCTTTGTATCTGAATCCTGATCGTATGGGAGCTTGGTATGGTTTAGCGGATATTTACGAATCATTAAATGATTATGAATTTGCTATAAAAACGTTGAATAACGCCATTCAACAAACAGCTTCTGCTGGTGCCGATGCTTATTTTACGATTTCTAACTACTATCAAAGTATGGATTCTTTGTCAAAAGCCTTAACGGCGATGGAAGATGGATTATTAATAGACCCTCAAAATGTCTCTGCACGTCGTTATTTGGCTCAAATGTATTTAAAGGCAAATTCGCCCTGGATGGCTATTTTCACGATAGAAGAGGGGCTTCGATATAATAAGGAAAAAGCGGTTCTTTTAGTTGATTTAGGGCAAATTTACTTTGAACAAAAACGTTATGAGGAGGCTTTTGAGTGCTTTTTAGAGGCTTGGATGCTTGGCAATTCACAAGGGCGAATTGGTGCAGAAAACGTGGGCCATACCTGGTATAATGCAGGAAATCAGGAACAGGCAGAAATAATTTACAAACGTATCCGTGAGAGAAAATAGTATATTTCTCTTAGGTTCTTTAGAACGTGTTCTTTGATTTAAATAATAAGTTGTTCTAGTGAAGTAATTCATTTGTAGTAAATTGTTTTTTTAATCCGAAACAATTTTAAAGAAACCGAAAGACTTTTTATTAGGAGAGAATATGAATAGATGGTTTTGGGCTTTATTAGGAACCTTTGCATTATTTGTGGGCTGTGATGGTTCTAAACCGACTGAAGGTGAGGATTTAAGTTCATCTTCTGTTTCTATCATCTTTATTTCTTCAGCAGAAGTAAATCAATGGAGTCAAGGGAATGGTACTGAAGAATCCCCTTATATGATTAATTCTGCAGATGATTTAGTCGCTTTATCAAATGCGGTTTCTCAAGGGGTTACTTATGCAGGGACCTTTTTTAAATTAGGTGGAAATATTTCCTT
>JAAYXQ010000087.1 GCA_012515825.1 Fibrobacter sp. | reverse complement strand
ATGTTTTGGGAAAAGGTTTTTCTCTTCTTCTATCTATTCAAGTGATTTTTGTTATTTTAGAATAAAAAAGAGGAAAATATGAGAGATTTGTTAATTATTGGAAAGGGCCCTGCTGGAATTTCAGCGGCTTTATATGCTCTAAGAGCGAATATGAAAGTGACCGTTGTGGGCAAGGATGTTGGTTCGCTTGCTCAAGCCCATGCCATTGAAAATTATTATGGATTATCAACGCCGCTATCTGGTACAGAACTCGCTCAAATAGGCGTAAATCAAGTAAAAACCCTTGGGGCTGATTTTTTAGAAGAAGAAGTATTGGACCTTGATTTTAACGGGCAATTTGTCTTAAAAACGAAAACAACCACGTTGTCTTCAAAAGCGTTGATTATGGCTACAGGATCAGCTCGAAAAAAGGGAAATATTCCTGGAATGGCTGATTACGAAACAAAGGGAATAAGTTACTGTGCTGTTTGTGACGGCTTCTTTTATAGAGGAAAAGATGTCGCTGTATTAGGCTCTGGAGAATACGCTTTACATGAAGCCAAAGAGTTACTCGCTATTACTGAGCATGTGACGATTTTAACGAATGGGGAACCACTAAAAGTGGAAGTGCCTTCTGAGATCAAAGTGATTGAAACTCCAGTCAAAAAACTTTTTGGCGAATCTCATTTAGAAGGTATTGAGTTTAAAGATGATTCTCAATTGAATGTGAGTGGTCTTTTTGTCGCTTTAGGGAGTGCGTCTGCGGCTGATTTTGCTAGAAAAATAGGTGCCGCTGTCGATGGTTCTAAAATCAATGTAGATGCCAATATGCAAACGAGTGTTCCAGGGCTTTTTGCTGCAGGCGATTGTACAGGAGGCACTCTGCAGGTTGCCGTTGCTGTTGGTGAAGGCGCCATTGCGGGCCTTTCTGCTGTTAAGTATATCCGTGAACAGAAGAAATAATTAAGAAAGACAATTTATCGGGTATCGCTTGTACCTTTATTTGATTTGAATGTTTTTTTTCTAGAGTTTCTGTTTTGGATTGTAATAAAAATCGAAAAAGCGAAAGAGAAAAATGTCTTATAGACGAATTACTTTAGTCACGAATCCAGATAGTTGCAATCTAAAGTGTCCTCTTTGTTTTCTTAATCAGAGACAAAAACCGCTTGGACTTGGAGTAATGGATTTTGCTTTAGTGGAAAAGACAATTCGTTCCTTTTATTCCAAAGATTTAAAAGAAATTATTCCAAGTACAATGGGAGAACCTCTTTTATATCCTTATTTTAAAAATCTGCTAGATCTTTGTTCTGAATTATCCTTAAAAATCAATTTAACGACAAATGGGACATTCCCTTTGGGAGGGGTGTCTTATTGGGCAGAACCTTTGCTAACGCATTGTAGCGATATAAAAATTAGTATGATGGGGCTTTCGGCTTCAGTGAATGAACAGTTGATGTGTGGAATAAATCAAAAGGAATACTTAGAAAACATCAAATTCTTAATTAAAGAAAAAAAAGAACTACAAAAACATGGAAAAAGCGTTTCTACCATTTCTTTGCAAGTGACGGTTTGTAAAAAAAACTGGAGCGAATTGCCTGATATTCTTGAATTTGCGGAAAAAACCGGTATTGATAGAATTAAGTGGAATAAAGCCTTTTTTTTATCTGAAACAAGACCTTCTTTTAAAAAAGAGTATGGATTGGATGAAGAGGGGAGTGATTTTGAAGAATGGAAACAAATGGCGTTTTTTATACAAAAAAAAGCCAAAATAAGAGTAGAAGGCTCTTTTTTTGATTTAGAAAAACGCGAACCTTCAAAAGAACTTAAATGCCCTTTTTTAGATGAAATTTGGGTTTTCCCAGATGGTTCTTATGAATATTGCCCTAATCCAGAACGGCGTTTTGGTGATAAAGGAAATGCCGCTGCGATCTGTGAAAATTGTGAAATGAATAGAATAATTAACAAAGCATAAAAATAGTCTCTTTTACCCATTTTTTTCAGCATAGTTAAATTGTCTTTATAGGGTTAAGTAAATAAGAGTGCTTTACACTAGTTAGTATTCTTTTTGCCATTGAGGCAAATAGACTCCTTTATTATCTTTGTGCTACCTCGAAAACAATACATCCTATAGGATTAATAGAATGGATAAAACTAAATGGATTAAAATACTTGTCATTGCTTTGCTTTCAGTTATCACATTATTTATTCCTTTTGACGCCATTGGCGTTACTGTGAATCCAGTTGAACAACGCGTGATTGCCATGTTTGTGCTTGCCGCTTTGTGCTGGATTCTTGAACCGTTTCCAGTATGGGCTACGTCAATATTGATTATCGTAGCGATGATTTTCACTGTTTCAGATAAAGCTCCTGCGGCATTAATGTTAGATAATGGTGGTGCCAAATTTGAAAATTTGCTTTCTTATAAAGCATTGATGGCTACTTTTGCGGACCCAACGATTATGCTTTTCTTAGGTGGGTTCTTCCTTGCTGCTGCGGCAACTAAGTATCACTTAGATTTAAATTTAGCTCGTGTTCTTTTAAAGCCTTTTGGAAAAAATCCAAAATACGTTTTGCTTGGCTTGATGATGATTACTGCTTTATTCTCTATGTTTATGAGTAATACAGCGACTGCGGCGATGATGCTTGCCATTTTAGCTCCTGTGCTGGCCATATTTGATAAAGAAGATAAAGGTCGTATTGCTTTTGCTCTT
>JAAYXQ010000086.1 GCA_012515825.1 Fibrobacter sp. | reverse complement strand
TAAATCCATGGTTATCTCATTTATTATTCTTGATTCTTTGTTGTTGAAGAATCAGAAATAGACGTATCTTGAGCAGAGTCTTGTGATTCTATTTTCATAACAGGAGTCGCATCTGGAACACCTTGCATTGACTGAATGCTCATAGATAAACGTCCACGACCTTGATGTTCATATTCAGGAACATTTAGAAGTCCTTTTTCTAAGTATTCCTTTGCTTTTTGGTATTGACCTGCTGCTTCATAAACAAAAGCTGCAGCCCAATAAGAACGCCACTCATTAGGGAACTGATAAATTCCTTTTTCTAAATAATGAGAAGCTTGCTTGAGTTTTTCGTCAACCACCAACTTCTTCTCGACTGTATAAGGGCCCGACTTTCTAATCTCTACAATTTGCTCTCTTAAATTAAAGGCAATTTGCAAGTATAAAGAAGTATAGCTAGATAACAAACGTTCTGTTTCTGTATTAATATAGCATGAGCCATCGCCAAGACAGCGGAACTTATACACGCTATCAATGAGATAACCTGAACGATCTATATCAAAAGCATTTTGACGAGGAGATAAATCACCCTTAATGAAATTATAAATTAGGCCTTCTTGTACCATATATTTTTCAAGTCCCATAAAATTCGAAGAACCCACGGTCGTTGAAAAATGAATTGGACGATCCATATTTTGAATAGCAAGGTCTATGACTAATTTATGTTGAGTTAACATTAAGCCAGCTCCAGAACGTTCTTGCCATTCTTTAAAGGCCGCATAAACTTGAAGCATCACTTTAAATTGCATTATTTTCGCGGAATCTAAAGGGACATTTGATTGAGTAGAATCAGAAGATTCCATTTCTTGAATTCTCTTTTCAAGAATAGGGATCAAAGTATTCGCTTTTTTAATCCATGTAGCAGTCATGTGATTAGGGTTATTATCGGAAGCATCATTAATGACCATGTCACGATCAATGCCTTCTTTATCATAACTTAATTTTAAAACTGGTTCATTTTCAAGCATCTGCTTGATGTACCAATCTGTATTACCAAGACTTAAATTGACAACACGCACGTCTTTACGAATACCAGCCACTTCTTGAGCAAACCAAAGAGGGAACGTATCATTATCACCATTTGTAAATAAAATGGCATTTGGCCTACAACTCTGTAACAAGTTATAAGCATAATCCCATGGAACCCAAAGACCTGAACGATCATGTTCCTTATAGTTTGAAACGGAAGGAACGATAAGGGCCACTAGCGTTAAAACAGCTGCTACAGGAATTGTAAGAGACATTTGATAAAGAGCAACGAGTAAAACTAAAATACCTGCACCAATACCAAAAATGAGAGACATGAAAATAAATGCTGGTGTATAGAAATAATCACGTTCGCGAACTTCTAAATGAACAGGCTCAGGGAATGGAGGACGTTGCCCCACACGAGCATAAGCGTTTTCGATTTGTCTCCAGTTTTGCCATACAGATGAATTTTCATACTTACGTACATCAGCTTCTGCCGCAGCAATAGCAGATGGATCTGCGTTATTATAGCGAAGATTAGAAACCGTCTGTTTTGCACGTTCAATATTCTGACGCATATCAATCAAAGCATTTGCATTGGGCACAGAACTGATAGCGATTCCGCTTCGGTTAAGATCCGTTACATTACGAGACATGGCTTTCATCCAATAGTCATAATCTCGTTTTTCCATTCTGGTGCCATCGGCAAAGTTGATATAAAATATCAAGCCTAAAGAGCAAAGAACATAGAGCACAGAAAGGTATGCACCCAATTTGTGATGTCTGCGATAAACAAAAACGCATACAGCAATAATTAAGCCATTAAAGAATAAAAACCAAAGAGCTTGAACAAAAGTATGATCTCCCATCACCGTCATTTGTGTAGGGAAATCGATACCCAAGCGAGTTTGTGGCTGATTTTCGGAAGCATCAAAAGAGTAAAGGCCCCTGGATGAATTTACACCACCTACTTTGAACGGTAAATATTGAGCAATTTGATAACCACCAAAGCCCATATTTGGGAAACTTAAGATTTGATGAGAAAGTTGAGCTCGGCGATAGAAAGCTCTACTAATCATGCTTTCAGAGCCATATTGTTTACGTTCAATAAAATTATTAAAAGCAACCCAATTTTCATCTTTTAATAAATTACCAAGTTGTAAATTTCCCTGTTCATCACGGATATTAATTTCTGGATTATTCTCATCAATAATTGGGTTTAACTCTGAACGAATAGGGATATATAAATGCGTGCTATAACCAATCAAAGCCACAAATGTAAAAGCAAAAGCGAGTCGCACATAACGCATCACTGGAACAGAAAAAGGTTTTGTTAAAGTTAAAATGAGTAATGCAAGTAAAGTCACTAATGAAATAGAAATAAATCCTGAGACATAATAAATCACAGAACAAAGAAGTACACCTGTAATCCAGATAGGCGTTTTTTGTTTAATCTTATTAAAATCAGCGATTAAAATTAAAACAAAAAGAGCTGGGATAGTAAGCATTGTATATAAGTGAGCGCCTACCCCTAAGAATGCGATATAACAAATAAAAATTAAAATACGATCACCTTGTTCTTTTTCGCGACGATCATACCACACTAAACCAAGATAAGAAACCAAAACAAGGATAAACATGGCAACACCGTATACTTCAGCTTCCACGGCATTAAACCAGAATGTATCAGAGAACGTGAGTAAAAAGCCAGAGACTAAACCAGCGGTGCCAAGAACAATATAACGAGTAGTTTTTGATAGTTTTGAGGCTAAAGAATCCTTAGCTAAAACCTTGGTAAGTAAGTCCCAAGCAAACAGCGAAATTAAATACACGGTGGCAGCAGAACTCACAACTGAAATGTAATTAACTCTTTTTGCTATTTCTTCTACAAAAGGAAGAATCACTATTACAAATCGTGCAAAAAAGACAAAGAACGGAGTTCCAGGAGGATGAGGAATACCTAACGTATTTGCACACGCGATAAATTCACCACAATCCCAAAAGCTTACCGTTGGCGCCATTGTCATTGCATAAACAATAAAAGCAACTAATGCAGTAAATCCAGCGACTAGATGTTTAATCCATTTTTCGTTTTTAAGCACGTCTTACTCCTCTCGAGATTTTTGATCAATAAACATTTGATGACTTTTAGCATACACATCTAAAAGTCCATTAATAAAGCGGGCAGAATCATCTGTGCTAAATTTATTAGCAATTTGAACAGCTTCTTGAATGATCACCTTTACAGGGATCTCTTTTTTATAAAGCAGTTCGATGAAAGCTATTTCCAAAATAATTTTATCCAAAATAGGCATACGGTCTATTTTCCAGCTATGAGATAAGCCTTCAATCACCTCAACCAATTCTTTTCGATGTTCAAGCACAAGATCTACTAGAGACATCCCATACTTTTTCAAATCATCTTGTATTGGCTGACTTTGAAGAACACCTGGTAAACATTCTCCTGGAGTACCAGCAGTAATTTCCATAGCATACAACAGCTGCATTGCAAAAACACGTGAAGGTCTTTTACTAATAGTACTCATTTGATTTTCTTATAAAGGTTAATCATTTCTACCAAAGCCTCAGCGGTTTCAGCACCTTTATTCCCTGATTTTAAACCAGAGCGATTCATTGCTTGTTCCACATTTTCAGTAGTTAATACGCCAAAAAGAATTGGAATATCACTATTTGCTGAAAGAGATGCAACACCACTTGCAACGGCATTAACAACG
This sequence comes from Fibrobacter sp., assembly GCA_012515825.1. Taxonomy (GTDB): domain Bacteria; phylum Fibrobacterota; class Fibrobacteria; order Fibrobacterales; family Fibrobacteraceae; genus Fibro-01. Next base: position 116 of record JAAYXQ010000086.1, on the reverse strand, counting down.
ACATCAAAGTGAGGTGTTTCACCGCGAATCACAGCACCTAAAGTTAAAATAGCATCATATTTATTTGACTTTACTAATTGACGACAAGTGCCTGGAATTTCAAAAGCTCCTGGAAC
>JAAYXQ010000085.1 GCA_012515825.1 Fibrobacter sp. | reverse complement strand
GGGCTAATTTTTTCGTCTATGGCTGCTTTTTGAACTTCTAAAAGAGTAGACTCTAAATCGGCTTTAGAAATGGCTTCTTGATTCACACGAATACGCTCTTGTAAGCTCACTAAATGAGGGCTAGAAAATAGGCCAGCCTTTTTTTCATGGGCCTTGAGTATTTGAGCTAAATAATACGCCGAAGAGCCTTTGCCATTAGTCCCTACGACATGAATCACTTGAAAAGACTTTTCTGGATGATTAAAATACCTGCACATGGTTTCCATATTCTGAAGACCAGGTTTCATACCATACAATAAAGAATCATTCAAAAAATCCATTCCACTTTTTTTCATACCCTCAATAATAACTAATTAAAGAAACCTTTATATATTGTTTTACAAAATTAAATAGGGTACTTATTAAGGCCACCATAATATTTATCACAAACACACGTTTTATTTTATTTATATATTCCTAAAAAATAGTGAGGCTTTATTATGACATATTCTCCTGCATCTAATCGATATGATTCTATGATTTACCGTCGCTGTGGTAAAAGTGGATTAAAACTCCCAGCCGTTTCACTTGGCTTTTGGCATAATTTTGGTGGCGTAGATCTTTTTGAAAATTCTAGAGAAAAAGTACGCTACGCTTTTGACCATGGGATCTGTCATTTTGATCTCGCGAATAATTATGGTCCTCCTGCAGGAAGTGCCGAAGAAACATTTGGTCAGATTCTAAAAAAAGATTTTCTCTCTTACCGTGATGAAATGACTATTTCTACAAAAGCTGGTTGGGGTATGTGGCCAGGCCCTTATGGAGATTTTGGAAGCAGAAAGTATTTAATTGCAAGTCTTGATCAAAGCTTAAAACGCATGGGTCTTGATTATGTCGATATCTTTTATCATCATCGTCCTGATCCAGAGACTCCTCTTGAAGAAACAATGGGAGCCTTAGATCATATCGTTAAAAGTGGTCGTGCTCTTTATGTTGGTATTTCAAGCTATGACGGGCCTTCTACTCAAGCCGCCTATGATATTCTAAAATCGATGGGCACACCTTGCTTAATTCACCAGCCACAATATCATATGTTTAACCGTTCCTTAGAAGGGAATCTACAATCGGTTCTAAATAAGAATGGGATTGGTTGCATCACCTTCTCGCCACTGGCTCAAGGCCTACTGACCGATCGCTACTTAAATGGCATTCCAAGTGATTCTAGAGCAGCTAAGAGTCCATTTTTAACAAAAGACCAAGTAGAATCAAGCTTATCTAAAGTAAAACAATTAAATGAGCTTGCAAAAAAACGTGGTCAAAAATTGTCTCAACTAGCCCTTGCCTTTAATTTAAGGCTTCCAGAAGTCACTTCTGTTTTAATAGGAGCCAGTCGAACAGAGCAAATTCAAGATGCTTTAGGCGCTCTGCAAAATCTTTCCTTTACTTCAGAAGAGCTTCAATTAATTGATTCCATTTTAGCGTAAAACTGTTTTAAATATTCTTTTAATACATCTTATTTATAAATGAAACGGTTAGTCTTTACCCTATTGATTCTTCTGGCGTGTACTTTATTCGCTGAGGAAGAACCTAGGCATTATGATTATAACGGTGCCTCACGGCAAATGCATCGCATTTATTATGGCGAGCTTCAAGAGACGCTCTATTGTGGGTGTAGTTATAAAAATAAAAAGAGTATTGATTTTAATTCTTGTGATTACGCCCCTCGAGAAAATCCAAAACGTAAAAGCTTTAGACGTGCCCACCGCATTGAATGGGAACATATTGTCACAGCTCATAATATGGGGCATTTTCTTCCTTGCTGGAAAGAAGGCGGACGGAAAAACTGTTCTAACAACAATGAGCAGTTCGATTTAATGGAAGGCGATCTCCATAACCTTTACCCTGCGATTGGAGAAGTCAACGGGGATCGAAGCAACTTCATGTTTTCTCAATGGACAAACGAGCCTGAACCTATGTATGGGAAATGTTCGACGATTGTGGATTTCGAACTCAAAAAAGTCCAACCTCGAAAAGAAGCGCGAGGCATTATTGCACGAGTTTCTTTTTACATGGAAAAAACATACGGCGTTTCGCTTTCTAATCAAGACCGCAAATTATTTGAAGCATGGGATCGAATGTACCCCGTCAGTTCGAAAGAATGCCTTAGAGATAAACGTATTTATAATGTTCAAGGGGATCACAACCCTTTTGTTTATGATAAGTGCGTTGAACAAAAATTATATTTAGACGAATGAAAGAAAAAGAAACTTATAGAGAATTAGAAATTGGAGAACTCCCCTGCCCTGTTGAAAATTGCCACGGGGTATTAAAAGTAGAGCCCGACAACAGCTACAAATTAACTTGTGATTTATGTGGGTATATTAAAGATGAGTGAAGATTTCTTAAAAGACGCTTGGTCAGATCATTCTAGGCTATGGGAAAAAAACACCTGGGTTTATCCAGTGATTAGCAGGAGAGCCAAAGGGCTTTCTATTGGCGTGAATTTAAATCCAGATAAGCGTTGTTCCTTTGACTGTGTTTATTGTCAGGTAGATCGTTCTATTCCAGGATCAAACAGACGTCTAGATATTGAGGCGATGACTAAAGAATTAGAACTCATTATCCAAGAATATGAAAAAAATGGACTTACTTCTTTTTCCAACTTTAAGCTTATTGAAGAATCCAAGCGTCAAATAAAAGACATCTGTCTTTCTGGAGACGGTGAATCGACTTTGATTAAAGAGTTCCCTGCCGTTTGTGAGCGCCTTCTTGAAATCCAGCATAAATATTCAAAATACAATTTGAAACTCACTCTCATCACGAATTCCACAAGACTCGACCAAGACTACGTGCGCGAGGGGCTTCGCTATTTAACTCAAACTAATGGAGAAATCTGGGCTAAATTAGATGCGGGCACAGAAGAGTGGTTTCAAAAAGTAAATATCAGCCCATACCCTTTGGAAGTGATTCAAAGAAATATTGAACTTACCGTAAAAGATTTTCCGACTCGAATTCAAACGATGTGGTGTGAAGTAGATGGCATTAGCCCTTCTCCCGAAGAAGTTCGCCAGTATATTGAAAGGGTTAAAAAGATATATCATCATCACAGTAAAAATCTTCTTGAAGTGCAATTATACAGCGTCGTTCGAAACACGGCTTGTCCCAATGTTTTACCAGTCTCAAAATCATTTATGGAAGATGTAGCAAACCAGCTTAAATCTCAAATCGATATTCCTGTTGAGATTTATTAAATGGTACTTCTAAAACGATTTCTATTTGATTCTTAAATTATTCATTATTAAAAAAGCCCTCTTCTTTTGAAGAGGGACTTTTTATTTAATGTTTATCTAAAAAAGCGCCTAATTCTAAACCAGCCTTCTTCTGGAATTTGTGGCCCCATTACTTGTACCACTTCTGAAGCCACAAGACTTGCTAAGCGACCGCAAACAGAAAGAGGTTCTCCTTCTAAATAGGCAAATAGAAAACCAGCCGCCCAAAGGTCCCCTGCTCCTGTTGTATCAATCGCATTCACTTGCTCTGCATCTACAGAAGTGACTTTTCCGTCTTTAGAGATCAATGCCCCACGCTTTCCTAATTTCACTACAGCAATAGAAGATTTTGAAGCTAAAACAGCTAACGCCTCTTCTTCCGTTTTACCCGTATACGCAAGAGCTTCATCTTCGTTCGCTATAATGATATCAATTAATTTTTCTTCAAAAAGATTATCAAAAAGAGCGCGACAATCTTTCACAACACTAAATGCGCCGAAATCCACCACTGTAGTTACGCCATTCTTTTTAGCCAGTTGTAAGGCCTTCTTAAAACAAGGACCATTATAAGCGCGATACCCTTCAATATAAAAGACAGAGACATTGTTTTGAAATAAGGAATCTTGAATATCATCTACATCTAAATCATCCGATGCACCTAAATAAGTAAACATCGTGCGCTGTGCATCTGGTGTGACTGCAGCAAGAACAGAGCCCGTTGGTTTTTCGGAATAAAGAAGTTTGGATTCGACATGAGAATCACTCAAATGAGTTTCAAAACGTTTGCCTAATTCATCGTGCCCAATTTTTGCAATAAAAGCAGTATGTGCACCCAATTTAGAAAGCCCAACAATCGTATTGCAGGCAGAACCACCAGGAACTAATACTGGATTTTTTACTTCAGCTAACCATGCTTGACTCTTCTTTTCATCAATTAAAGTCATGCCCCCTTTTTCACTTCCAGAAGCCTTAACCCAAGCATCATCTACAGAATAGAGAACATCTACAAGTGCGGCACCCATTCCTAAAATTTTTTTCATCTGTCTATTTTTCCTTTTTCGCCATTAAAATTATTTTCATTATTGACCACGTCGACGACGTAAACGATCTCCAGCTTTTAACAAATATTGACGTTCTGATTCCGTTAAAGAGCTAACGCCTTCTTTACTGACCTTCGAAAGAATCGCATCCATTTGTTTATCTTGATCAATATAAGCCACTTCTCCTTCTAACACTTTTTCGGAACGATTAGAACGAGAGTTTCGTTTTTTATTCTTAGGTAAGAACCATCTCTTCCAAAACGGCACGCGATTATTATTAAATAGATACATAAAAATAAAGCCTGCTAATACTCCACCTAAATGTGTGAAATGAGCAATAGAATCATTTGTTTGCGACATCATAATATCAAGTGCAATTAAGACCCATATTGCATATTTCATTTTCAAAGGGATTACAAAAAACAACAACAATGTCCGTTCAGGGAAAAACTTATAATAAGCTACAAAGACCCCCATTAGAGCACCAGAAGCACCAATAATCATAGCAT
>JAAYXQ010000301.1 GCA_012515825.1 Fibrobacter sp. | reverse complement strand
TATCATTTGTTTTTTTAAGAAAACACCCTAGGGCTTATTGATTTTTTAAGAAAAATCATTGAATGAGTTTATTAGTAACCTGAAAAATGATGATTTTGTTGCTTTGAAGGCTTCAAAAAGAGGGAGCAAAACCACAGCTTGTATTTTCTGATGGAATCCATTTTAAACGTTCTTTTTCTATTAAATGTTGTTAATTTTTGAACTATGAACACAATAAATCCAAATAAAGCTTCGTTTGCCGTGGTCTTACCCGCAGGTGGTTTAGGCAAACGCATGGGATCTTCTATTCCTAAACAATTACTTTCCTTGCGTGGAAAACCTGTTTATTTTCACAGTCTAGAGACTTTTTTATCGATGGATGAAATAGCTGAAGTGATTCTTGTGGTTCCTAAAGATTGGAAGAGTCATTTTGAACAAGAACTTTTAGATGGAAATGCGCTTTCAAAAGAATATCAGGAAAAATTAAAAATTGTCGAAGGTGGAAAAGAACGTTGGGAATCAGTTAAACAAGGCGTTTTAGCTATTTCAAAATCCTCTCATGTGTTAGTGCATGATGTGGCAAGGCCTTTTATTTCTAAAGACATTATTCGTGAGTCTTGTCTTGCGTTAGAAACTAAAGGGGCTTGTATTGTTGCTCGCCCAGTGAATGATACCGTAAAAGTGGTTCAAGATGGTGTAATTCAAAATACTTTAGATCGCACTACGGTATGGCTTGCTCAAACTCCTCAAAGTTGTTCTGTAGAGTTATTAAAATCACTATATAAAAAAATAGAACAAAATCCTTTAGACTTTGTTCCAACAGATGAATCCTCAATATTAGAATATTTTAATATACCTGTTTATGTAATTAGAGGGGATGCATTAAATGATAAAATAACCACTCCCGAAGATTGGGAGCGGTTTAGTAGCAATTCTTTTTATAAGAACCAATAAGTAGCACCTAGCTGAAACATCATTGTTTTATTGTCTCTATCAATGCTTGGAAGTTCTACTCCAAATATATTGTTAAGATTATCTTCATATGTATTGGTTAGGCCAAGAATAAAACGAAAGTTAACGTCTAAACCAGTTCCTATATCTAGCTTTTTACCTACACCAAATACCAGTCCAAATTCAAATACACTCGATTCATCAATGTCTTCTTCTTGTGTAAAAGTTAAAGAACTAGATGATTTCATCTCAGAAAAATAAGAGGCAGATAAATTAAAGGATAACAGTGGCCCTATTTCAAAGAATACGGGTTGAATCACTTGTAAGCGAGCTAGAATTGGAATATCAAGATTCAAAAAAGTAACGGCAAAGTCAGATGAAGAAGAACCTAGGATGACATTAATTTCATGAGAAAAGAAGTGCTTACGAAAGGCAAAAGTGAGTTCTGGATTAATTTGGATCATGGGATTGATTTCATAAAGAACAGAACCTCCCACGTTAAAGCCAAATCCGTAAGCGCCATCGCGGGAATTTTCTCCCCAAATAAGATTAAAATTACCACTCGCTCGACCGCCGATCGAAAGGTTTTCTATTGAAAAAGCGGAACTTGCTATACAAGCGATGAGTAAGACTAATTTGGATAGTTTTTTCATGTTTCTCTCCGAAATGAAATAGTTAACCTAAATATATTTCTTTTATCTAAAAATTATCATACTAATATAGGGTGCTTTTGAATGAGTATTACATTCTTGCGTAATTTAAGAAAAAATGAAGCTTGTTTTTACAATAATTTATTACTAGCTTAGCCAAAGCTAACAAATGGAAGGCGTTATGAACTCAATAAAACTCACGAAAAGTTTAGAAGATTATTTAGAAATGGTTCTTATACTTCGTAAAACCTTAGGGAAAGTCCGTGTGAAGGACTTAGCTTCAGCTCTTTCAGTGAAAATGCCTTCTGTGGCAAAAGCGGTTAATCTATTAAAACAGCAGAAATTGGTAAACCAAGAGTCTTATGGTGACATTGAGTTGACTACGCTCGGAGAAACTACGGCGAAAAAAATTCTTAGTCGTCATTTATTGCTCAAAAATTTTTTAATGAATATAGGCGTTACTGAGGAAGTGGCAAATGAAGAGGCCTGTTTGATGGAACATATTTTATCGCCAGAAACTTTGGATTGTATTGAAACTTTTAATAAGAAGTTTGAAAAATAGTATGAAGGAAGTAGAGAATAACATAATCACACTTGCTGACATGAAGCCAGGAGATCAAGCTGAAATCATCGGCTATCAGGGCGGTGATCAGCGTTATAAATCAAAACTACTCGCTATGGGTCTTGTTCGAGGAGTTGTTTTAGAATTACTTCAAATAGCACCTCTTGGAGATCCTCTAAAAGTAAAAGTTTTATCCTATCGTTTATCGCTACGAAAAAAAGAAGCAGAAATCTTAAAGTTAAGAAGAGTCTTATGATAGACAAAGAAAATTTTACAATCGCCATTGCTGGGAATCCAAACTGTGGAAAAACAGCTCTTTTTAATGCTTTAACAGGCTCCAATCAAGAAGTGGGCAATTGGCCTGGAGTAACTGTTGAAAAGAAAGAAGGCTTTTTTCAGTTAGACAATCATAAAATTCGCGTGGTCGATTTGCCTGGCATTTACGCTCTTTCGGCAAATAGTGAAGATGAACGAGTCGCTCTAGATTTTTTATTATCTCGTGAAGCGGATTTGATCATCAATATCTTGGATGCGACTAATTTAGAACGCAATTTGTTTTTAACTACCCAATTGATGGAATTAGATATTCCAATGGTCATTGCGGTAAATATGATGGATATTGCTGTTCGCCGAGGAATACAAGTCTACTTAAAAAAAATGACGGAGCTTCTTGGAATTACGGCGGTCGGTTTATCGGCGATATCAGAAAAAAGCTGTGAGGGATTTGTAAATGACATGCATGATATTCTTCATGGTGTTAGGCCGACTCCTGTTCCTATTACTCACAGTGCTTCAATAGAAAACTTAGTAAAGGAACTTTCTCCAAAGTTTGATTCGCTTTCTAAAAAGCTAAACGTATCTTCTCGTTGGGTCGCTATTCAATATTTAGAACATAGTGGTCGGATAATTGATTTAGTCGAAGAAGAAGGGATTTCTATTTCTAGAGAATTAATAGAAGAATCGCTTGGAGAAGAACCAGAATTTGCCATTGCAGATTCTAGATATACATTGATTCGCCAGGTAGCTGTATCAGTTGTACGAGATAGAACAAAAAAAGAAACCAATACCGATAAAATAGATCGAGTCTTTTTACATCGAATCTTTGGTTTACCTTTGTTTGTGTTAGCGATGTATCTTGTGTTTTGGATCGCAGTCACTTTTGGTGGCGCTTTTATTGACTTTTTTGATATCTTTTTCGGCGCTTTTTTTGTGGATGGTTTTGCCTCTGTATTACAGTCTATTGGGGTTTCAGACGTTTGGATTGCATTTTTAGCCGATGGTCTTGGTACTGGTATTCAAACGGTGGCTACCTTTATCCCTGTTATTTTCTTTATGTTTTTGTGCCTAGCATTTTTAGAAGATTCAGGGTATATGGCAAGAGCGGCTTTTGTGGCGGATCGTTTTATGCGTATCTTAGGGCTTCCTGGAAAAGCCTTTGTGCCGATGCTTGTGGGCTTTGGTTGTTCTGTGTCTGCTTTGATGGCCACTCGAACAATGGAAAATAAAAGGGAACGATTTTTAACGCTATTTCTTGTTCCATTTATGAGTTGTAGTGCAAGGCTTCCAGTATATGCACTTTTTGGTGCCGCTTTCTTTGGCGCCAAAGCGGGGATGATGATCTTTGCTATTTACTTCACTGGTATTTTGGTCGCCATTTTTTATGGCTTACTTCTAAGAAAAACGTTGTTTCAGGGTCAAGAAACTTCATTTATCATGGAGCTCCCTCCTTATCATTTCCCTCGTTTTGGAAAGCTTTGCCGTCTCGCTTGGTATCGATTAAGAGAGTTTTTATTTCGAGCAGGTAAAGTGGTATTATTGATGGTTACTTTCCTTGGCTTTTTGGGCTCTATTGGGACAGATGGCTCCTTTGGAAATCAAGATAGCAAGCAATCAGTGCTCTCTGTAGTGGGTCGTGAAATTACTCCTGTCTTTGAACCGTTTGGTGTGGAAAAAGATAACTGGCCTGCTTCGGTGGCTTTGTTTACAGGACTTTTTGCAAAAGAAGCCATTGTTGGCACTTTGAATTCTTTATACAGTATTTCTGATAACAAGAATAGCGAGTCCGAAGAAACATTTGATTTAGGGGAATCGATAAAAGAAGCTTTTATATCAATTCCAGTCAATATGAAAGGTGTTTTTTGTGATTTTCTATCGCCATTTTCTTTAGGCGGAGCCGTTGATGAAAGCGCCTCTGAAGAAAATAGAGGTGTGATTAATCAAATGAAAAAGCACTTTACTCTTGGAACGGCTCAAGTGTTCTCGTATTTATTATTTATTCTTTTGTATGTGCCTTGCCTTGCTGCACTAGGGACTGCATATAGAGAATTGGGCCGTTTTTATGCGACATTAATGATTGTATTTCAAACAATTCTCGGTTGGTGCCTTTCGGTCCTCTTCTTTCAAATTATGACAGGGCATCAATTATTCTGGATAATTGTAGCGTTGATTTTACTTCTTTTAGAATCACTTT
>JAAYXQ010000084.1 GCA_012515825.1 Fibrobacter sp. | reverse complement strand
CCATAAATTTTAGAGAATGTACGGCAGCAGATGATAGGAAGGCCTTTTTCAATAAGAGGAAGCAAGTTAGGGGCTTCTGATTCAATAAATTCAGTATAAGCTTCATCCATTACTAAGATTACGTGTTCTGGGAGGCTCTTTGCAAAGTCGAGGATTTCTTGAGCATCTATTTCAGAACCAGTAGGATTGTTTGGATTGGCGAGAAACACAAGCCTTGTTCTTTCGTTAATTGCTTCTTTCATGGCTTTGAGATTATGCTTATAATCAGGAGCAGGCATATCAATTTCAACTGGCTTTGCGTTCATAGCAAGAGTCGCTAATTTATAAACGGCAAAGCTGTGATTTCCCATAATGGCTTCGGTATTTTCACCAAGAAAAACTTGTGCAATCATATCTAAAAGTTCGTTAGAGCCGTTTCCAATAATGATTTGTTCTCTTTTAACGCCTCTGAATTCAGAAATCTTAGTAGTTAAATCGTAGCAACCGCCATCAGGGTAGAGATTGATTTCGGACAAAGCTTTTTGAGCTGCAGCCATTCCCTTAGGACTTGGTCCATAAGGATTTTCATTAGAGGCGAGTTTATCAATTTTTGTAGGGTCTAAACCAAATTCACGAGCGGTATAGGCAATTGGTTTTCCTGTGACATAAACAGGTTGTTTTAATAAATGAGGTTGTGCTAATTCTTCTGCTTTCATAACATCCTTCTTTGTAACACGCTTTTTTTACAAAGTCAAATTTACAAAAAGCTTCTCTTTTGGCATAGGTTTAATTACTAATTCATCTTGAATTACGGTGAATTAAAAAAAGAATGATAAGTTTGCTTAAAGAATATAAGGTGATATGAGATAAACTCAGTTTCGAGAGTCTTATTTAGTAATAAAATACAAAGCGAATTGTGAATCATTAAAGTGAACGCTGATTTTTCCGTTTTTTCATCTTGTTCGGTAGTGCTCGAGATGCTTGCTAAAAAACTTGGTTTTCATATCTACATAGTTACTCAGAATATTATTTTGGCGATGATTAGTAAAAACGGGTTAATAGAAAATGATTATGTATGATCTATCGTGTGCTCCCTATACAAGTAGGTTTAGTGTTTTTGAATGAAATAAAAAAACTTTTTGTGTTTTTGGTAAATAAAGATTATCTATATAATTTACATTGTTTTTTCTGATTTAAAATCAAATAGGAAGGGGAGATGCTCATGGAAAATGATCATACAAAACTATTGCATGGGAAAAAAGTAGCCGTTCTTGTAGAGACTGAATTTATTCCTAGCGAAGTAGCTCATTATAAAAAGTTTTTTGAAAATCTGGGGGCTCAAGTCGATTTTATGACTTACTTATGGGGAGAAAAAGAGAGAACTCTTGTCAGCGATGTGGATTCGGTGGGTAAAGAAGTTCAAACTCTCGTTGTAGATAGAGAAATAGCGGAGGCGAATCCTAATGATTATGCTTTTGTACTAACGGCTGCAAATTATGTGGCGGTGCGTCTTCGTGAAATTCCACCTATGGGATGTTTGGGATCTCTTGAAACAGTTCGTTCTCCATCTGCCGTTAGATTTATGGCAAGTGCGATGTGTAATCCGTTTATTGTAAAGGGAGCACTTTGTCATGCACTTTGGATTTTAACTCCGAATCCAGAATTGCTGAAAAATCGCAAAGTCATTTGCCATACGGTGGTTCTTGCTGATATTATCAATGCAGGAGCTCAGTTTGTACCTGATGAAAAACATGTTGTGATTGACCATGATCTTGTTACAGGGCGCTCAGCAGCAGATATTGACTCTTTTTGCGAAGCGCTTATTCAATCTTATAAAACTATCCATAATATTCAATAAGGAAAATCAAATGAAAAACATAACGAATACTAAACTAGCAGTGTCTACAAGTGATTGGCTAAAACACTTGGATAATTTACTTCTCTTCTGGGATAAAAAAGAGGCTTATGCCACAGGTAAAAGCGACTTGTTTCCAACTTATCGCTGTAATACGGGTGAAACTTTCGATATAAATGCTAATCCGTTACCTGATGAAATTGTGGACGCCTTGAATAGCGAAGATACTAAGGGACTTATAGAACTTGATAAGAATTTTATCCGTGCACACTCTCGTCAAACCTATGCCTACGGAATAGCGTTCCATATGACTGGTAAAGGGAAGTATCTCAATCTTTGTAAGAAAGGTGTTGACGCCTTGCTTAAAGCCATTGACGGCAATTATGGTATGTGTGTGACACAAACTCTTTCTGGTAAGTGGGATAATGCTCGTAGTGATCGTACGAGCCAGGATTTGGCTTATGGACTTACTGGCCTTGGGATGTATTATTTCTTGACTCATGATAAAACTATTTTGCATCGAATTATTCAACTCAAGGACTACATTTTCAATGCCTATTTGAGCGATAGACGAGGGTATCTTATGTGGTTACCTAAAAACAATCCTAAGAGTGAAGGGGAAGTGCAAATTGTCGCTCAGCTAGATCAACTTTACGCTTATATGTTGATGCTCACACCATGCCTTCCTGAACCGTATAAGAGTGTCTGGAAAAAAGACATGAAGAAAATTGCAGATATTTTGATCACTCATTTCTATAGTGAAAAATACAACATGTTCTGGGGAACCCAAAATAATATGGATCGCATGCAGTTAGGAACAGATCATACGGATTTTGGCCATTCCGTAAAAACATTTTGGGTGATTTTAAAGGTAGGGCAGCTTCTTGGAGAGCCTTTCTATGTTCATTTTGCTCGTCCTAATATTGAAAAAATTCTTAAAGATGCCTTTATTCCAAGAGTTACGGGTAGTGCTATTCCTGGTTCTTGGGCGCGTCGATTCGATGCTAACAATGAGTTAGATATTGATAAGGAATGGTGGATTCTTGCGGAGTTGGATCAAGCGGCAGAAATTTTGAGCATTCATGATCCATTCTTCTATGACTACCTCAATGAAACTCAGAAGTACTGGTTAGAAGTAATGACGGATAAAAAAGACGGTGAAATTTGGCATATGGTTGATGGTAAGACAAACGAACCCGTTCATCGATTTCCAAAAATTCATAATTGGAAGACTTCGTTGCATAGCTTTGAACATGTTTTGTTTAGTTATATGACGGCAGCGAATTTTGCAAATGAAAACTTCCACTTGTATTATGCTTTACCAGAATGGGAAACCGCAGACCAAGATAATGTGGCTCCGTACATGTTTTTTGCTAATGTGGTAAAGGTTGAAAAGCAAAAAAGCGATATACAGCTTGAGTTACCAGACAATAATGAAGTATATAAGGTGACTTTTAATAACCTTCATTAAATCACTTCAATATAATCAAATCAAAAGGTGACGCAAAATCTCGCGGCACCTTTTTTATATTACATCAAAAGAGAGTCAGGCTCTTGGTCCAAAATGACAAATACCTGTTGTCGTTTTTAAAAAAGCGCCCTCGAGAAAATCTCAAAGGCGCCTTTTTTTGTGTGTGTGGTCTTGGTCTTATTTTCTATCGTTTTTCCGCAGGAATTTTCTGCAGAAACTTTCCACCAGCTCGTAGCGTTATCACGTAACGACCAGCGGGAAGTGCGTTCCACTCGTTCGAAATCATACCCCCGAATTGAACGGAGCGTTCAAAAACAGTATTGCCATTTACATCAAAAATGAAGAGCTTTGCATTCGTCTGCGGAACCTGATAAGCGATTCCTTCGCGAGAAATGGTTAGGAAAGCACTGCCAATTTTCGCGAGGCGAATTCCCGTCAGATCATCTTCTGAAGTGGAATCGTCTTTTGATGTATCCGCTGGAGCATTCGGATCAATTACCGTAATCACGCCTGTCTTCACATAAGCATCGAGAGCACCGCCTGTTGTCGTTACGGTAAATCCAAAGACTCCCGCTTCCGTCGGCGTTCCTGTAAAGTTCAGTTTTCCGTTTGCCAAAGACGTTGTAATGCCAGCAGGAAGTCCCGTCGCCACAGCACCAGTGCAGTGCGAATACGCATACGCAAAGTCCACAATCGGTTCGCCCAAGTTGATTGTTTGCTTCGAAGAGCCAGCGCCGTTTTTCACGAGAAGCGGATCCAGAATTTCACCGACTAGTTCAATTTTTGGAGTAGGGAAGTTGCCCGAAGCAAGCCAGAATCCGAGATGCGGTGGCTGATTGTATGCCGTATTCTGCCAAGATATTCCCAAGCGGTAAACTGGATCGTGCATCAGCGTGTACATCCGATGTGTTGTTGGAATCGTTGTCGTGTAGAGGAACAGATGCGAATCATCGTGTAAAATCACTTCTTCACGCCAGTCGCCTAAGATATCACCGCTCAAATTCGGAGTTGCCTTGGTGGTGTTGCAAGAAGCGCCTTCCATCGTAAGCAATGTCGTATTTTTTTTCGTTGAGCTGTTCCACTTACTGATTGTCACATTGTCTAAAAGTTCGTCCAGAAGGTCACCATCCCAGTAGACGCGGAAATTGTACGCGGGTCTGGAAGATGCTAGTATTGTTCCCTTCACTGAATACGTGTTGTAATTTGCCCCAGACCACATCTCGGATCCGCGGGAGGTTGAATCCACGTCTGCTGCTACACCGCGTCCGTTATCGCCGCTGCTCTTTTCGTAAAACAGGCGCTCTCCCGTCCGTGCATCGTGCAAGTCGTAGCCGTAAGGAGAATCTTCGTGTACTTGCCAAACTTCTAAGCCTTCGCGATCTGGATCCAAGTCGCCCAAGTGCATCGCATCACCGTGGCCAAGCCCCGTGCGATACATGAACTTGCCGTTATGATCAATGGCGCAGGAACCTTCGATAATTTCATCATAGCCGTCACCGTCCACATCGCCCGCTGAAATGTTGTGATTTCCCTGACCGTAGCATTCTTGGCCTTTTGTCGGTGAATTATAATACCAACGCTGCGAAAGCGTTTTACCGTCCCAGTCGTAAGCGGTCACAGCCATGCGAGTATAGTAACCGCGCTGAAAGACCATACTTGGCTTGTTGCCGTCCAAATAAGCGTTCGTCGCTAAAAAACGGTCGACGCGGTTACCGTAACTATCGCCCCAGCTGCTCACCGTTCCGCGGGCAGGATTGTAGTTCACGGTCGCCATTTCTTTTCCAGTCTGGCCGTTAAAAATCGTTAGAAATTCTTCGCCACTCAAAACGTAGCCTTTCGAATTGCGATAATCTTTGGAATGGTCCACGCTTGCGGCAGGTCCGTTCGAAAGGTAGCTACCCGTTCCGTCTTTTGTTCCAGGAGCCGTTTTCATCGCCACTTCCGCGAAACCATCCAAGTCGTAGTCGGCTACGAGAATCTGCGTGTAATGAGCCCCAGCGCGAATGTTCTTGCCCAAATCCAAACGCCATAGCTTTTTGCCATTTAATTTATAGGCATCTATATAAACGTTGCCTGTATAACCACTCTTTGAATTATCCTGGGAATTGCTCGGATCCCATTTGAGAACTAGTTCGTATTCTCCGTCGCCATCGAGATCGCCCACTGCAATGTCGTTAGGCGAGTACGTGTAGCTACCGCTCGAATTGGAACCGCCAGCGGGTCTGTCTAAATTGATCGTAAGCTTTTGGCTGCTCCAAACGCTTACCGATTTTTCTGCGCCTTTCTCTTCGCCGTTTATAATGGGGCGCACTTCATATAAAGAGGATGTTGACCCTTTTGTATCGGTGTAATTAGTCGCTCCAGTAATCGGGCTTGCGTTCACTAGGGTACCATCCCGATACAAATTGAACGATGTCGTCGCCGCGTCGTTACCCAAAAGTCGCCAGCTTAAAAAGACACCACCATCTACTTTCACACCGACTAGGCCACGGTCTAAAAATTCCATTTGCCTTACTGCTCCTGCTGTGGAAGCAAGAGACAGTGCTAATATCGCTGAGACAACCAATCCCTTCATAATACACACTCCTATGTTATAACAAGGAATATATACGTCTCAATGGCAATGCTAAAAAAAAATAAAAATTACCATTGTCCACTGACAACGGCGATAATGGATTACATCTGGTTACTTTGACGTATTTTCAAACAATTCTTTCATTTTACGGTTATCGCCTATAGACTGAACACAAGGTTCGGTGAAAACGAAGAGTATTTGCTTCTTTGAACGATGCCATTTGCCATATGTTCCATCGAGATTCTTTTCTACTGTGCTGATATAATCTAGAACAAAAGACATTGTATCAAGACAAAAAAGAGTTATAAAAGTAAAGCCATTTTTTTGTAAGGAATCACAGCTCTTCTTATCTAAATCTATAGAATGTAAATTTTTGATGTCAAGTTGGTCTTCGTTAAAGTGATGTTGAATCACATTCAGCTCTCCAATACTCTCTACACACATATATTCCCAAATGGAGTCGTTTATATCAAATTCACATGATGATTTGAATTCATTCACAAGAAAATCGTCGTTTTTCTACCCAGAATTACCCACTCAGGGTATTAAATGTAACTAAAAGTTTACAAATAGGCGCCAAAGCGTATTTTAACTGAACGTAAGTCGTTGAAAATCAATAAGATAGCTTTATTTTGCTTTAGCGAAAAAATGATGAGACAAACGGCGGAAATCGCTTAATACAAGTCTTTTTTAGGGGACTCTATTGCTGATAGTGGGGAAAAGTGGTATATTTTGTTGTGTTGTGGCAACAAGTGGGTTATAATTCATGAATCTTGATTTTTTCATTGGCCAGGCTAAAACAGCCATAGACGAAAAGGGAAGGACTTCCTTTCCTAGGGAATTTCGTCGGCAGTTAAGCCCAGAGGAAAGTGAAAGTATGGTGCTCTCTATAGGGCCCGAGCGGACACTGATTCTGTACGAGCTCAATGAGTTTAAGAAGTTCATGACCGAATTGAATGCGCGTCCTCGGACCCGCCAAACAGAAGCACTTCGGAGTACTATCCAAGGCCACACTAGCTTTGTCTCGTTGGATGGGCAAAACCGTATTTTACTTTCAAAAAAATTTT
>JAAYXQ010000083.1 GCA_012515825.1 Fibrobacter sp. | reverse complement strand
GTTGATTTTACTCGTAAACAAATTGATGATTTGACTGCCCACGTGGCTCGTTATGGCGCTAAAGGCCTTGTTTGGATGCGCGTTAAAGAAAACGATGAAGTGGAAACTCAAGTTGGAAAGTTCTTTACAGTCGATCAACTCAATGCTCTTCGCGATGCTGTTGGCGCTAGTGCTTCTGACATGATGTTCTTTATTGCTGGTTCAGAAAAAATCGCCGCTACAGCGATGGGTCAATTACGTCTTGAAATTGCACGAATCAAGGGTTTAATGAACCCAAGCGTTCGTGAATTTGTATGGATTACTGAATTCCCTATGTTTGAATACAGTGAAACAGAAGGGCGTTACATGAGTATGCATCATCCATTCACAAGCCCAATGCCAGAGCATTTAGAAATGATGCTTTCAGGGAACTTAAAAGATTGCAATGCTCAAGCTTATGACCTTGTTCTTAATGGCGTTGAAATTGGCGGTGGATCCGTTCGTATTCATAAGCCAGACGTTCAAGAAAAGGTATTCCGTCTTCTCGGCTTAAACGAAGAACAAGTGAAAGAAAAATTTGGTTTCTTTGTCGATGCCTTTAAGTTTGGAGCTCCTCCACATGGTGGCCTTGCCTTTGGTTTAGATCGTGTAGTAGCTACTATGGAAGGGTTTGAATCGATTCGTGATTTTATCGCATTCCCTAAAAACACGAGCGCTTCTAGCCCAATGGATCAAAGCCCAAGCGAAGTCGATTTAACTCAACTTCAAGATATTCATATTTCTTTGAATTTGCCTAAAAAGTAATACCATTTAATTAAAACTATTCATCACTGAATAGGATTACACATAAAAAAGAGTCCTTCAAAAGGGCTCTTTTTTTATGCAGTGAATTCAATCTAGTATAAAAACATCTGTTTCTTCTTCGGTTTGTATTACAACTATTGATGGATACTTTAGTGTGTAGTAGACAGTTGGCAGTCATATAAACTTTCCAAAAAACAAGTTCACTTTAAGCAGAACAAAAAAAACTATATGGTTTAATATCTTTGTATAAATTTTTCAAACTTTCAATTATATTCCACGCATCTTCTATATCCAAGAAATAATTTCAATTTCACAAAGTCTTTTTGATAAAGACTTGTTAAAGATGATTCAGAAAAATTTATTACAAGCTTTTAATTTCTTCTTCGGAAAGACCTGATGCTTTTTCAATCGCACTTATCGGGAAACCTTGCTCTTTAAGTGATTTCGCCATTTCGCGCTTATTTTGCTCAATACCTTGCTCAATACCTTGCTTTATTCCGTCGTCTTTCCCTTCGAGGTATGAGCTTTCTTTCTCGTATGCAATGTTTGTCATTTCATCTACCTCATTTAATAAGAGTTCATCGGAGTACCCTTTTAAAGATACATCTTTCACAAAGTCTTTGTCAAGAAGACCTCTTAGGCGGTCTTCCGAAATATCATTGTCTTCAAGGACAGCTCGGAATAAGCGAAGCATATCGGCTCTTGTAGACTTTTCACGATTCTCGTTTGGCGTTCTATCTTCGATATTGAAGAACTTTTCGAGTTCTACAAAATACACGTCTAACTTATCATAGAAATGATTTTTATTTCTAACGATTTGCGTTCGGTGAAAAT
>JAAYXQ010000082.1 GCA_012515825.1 Fibrobacter sp. | reverse complement strand
TTTCTGTATAAACAAGCTTTTGCTCGCGGTCGATTTTGATCGCTTTTGTATTTGTAAAAACATTCACATTATACTGTTCTTTAAAACTAACTGGGCTTTGTAAAATCAAGGAAGACCTGTTTTCAATATCCCTTCCGATATAATAAGGAAGCCCGCAATTAGCAAACGAGATGTCTGGTCCAGCCTCTAAAACGGTGATTTCAACATCCCCTGACAAACGACGTAATTTTGCTGCTGCTGTAGCACCTGCCGCTACTCCACCAATAACAAGAATTTTTTCCATAAATATTCCTTTTTAATAAAAGCACCCTTAAAAAACAATTATTAATGACGCCCTTATGATAAAATAATCATCTTCTAAAAGGAATATATAAAGATGGCAATTAAAATATCAGTGACTTTATCACAAAAGCGACTTTCCCCTCTGAAACCATTATCTTAGCCTCAAAATCTCTTGCCAAGTTATATTTCTTAAAATATATTTTGCCTAATCTTTGGGGATATAGCTCAGTTGGTAGAGCGATGCGTTCGCAATGCATAGGCCAGGGGTTCGAATCCCCTTATCTCCATAAGTAAAATTAGAAAAACCGTCTCTCTCGTATCAAATCCGAAGAGGCGGTTTTATTTTTTAAAAATACGGGACATCATCTCCGGAATTTCTAGCCAGCTATTGGAGGAAACTGTTTGTAATTCCCTAATACTGGATTCCAGGAAACTAGTTCCTATTTTCTTGAAGCATTCATTAACTGCACCTTGTACGGACAAATTGGATAATTTGTCCAATAAGGGATTCTCCAGTGTTTCATAAATCAGTTCAAGACTAAATAGAGCTTTGTCCCACTGCGGGAATCTGATGGGCTCATCATCTTGAAAGCCAAAGGTTTTCAGCCAATCGCTCTTGTTCGGTAAGCTATAAACTCGATTCTTTTTGGATGCCGTCGCTTGCACAATATCGCCAAAAGTCATTTCAAAGAGAATGTCCTGAACGCTACGCCATGAATAACCACTTCGTTTGGCTAGATCCTGGATTTTACAAAAGTCATTAGAAAGAAGCAGAAGCATAATTTCAACTCTGGAATTTACGCCAAACAAACCTCGCAGCCTTAACATCAACGAAGCAAGGCCATCATCGAATTTAGCGTTCTTTCCAGCATACTTATATATGTTGCGTTCCAGCCCGAACTTCAACGCTAATGGGTCTTTCAATTGTTTTCCCAAAAGCGGAATATCCTTGAACAAAGGTTCAACCGAATCGCCAGATGTGATTTTTACAGAGTCTGCGATATTTTTCCACTTGCTTTTATTTTCGAATGCGTTTTGATTTGCCGCCACATACGCCAATTCCCTTTGATAGCGAAACCCATTCTTTTTCGCTAGGACTTTCAGTCGCTGCGTGTTTACAAACCGTCCATTCGTCTGCAACCAATCCTGCATAGAATCAAAAAGACGCTCGTCGTAACGACCTATGAAAATTGTAAAAAGAACCAAAGCCTCTACGTCTACCACATAAGAGGAAAATCGTGTAACGTGCCCTGCTACACCCAAAGCAGACCACTGAACCCATGCAAGGTCTAATAGAGAATCCCTTAGTTCTTTCCTATAATTTTTCAGCGACATTTTCATATTCAAACGCCTTCAAAAATTCTTTGAGCAAATACAAAAAGGGTTCCGAGACATCCTGCGTGGTGCACCATTTTGCTGCCATGAACAATTCGTCGGCTGTAGGATTCAATGCCCTCAAATCAGTTACATGGTAGCCGCCTCGGTCAACGGAAGCATAGAGTTTGAAATGAATCTGGTCCGTTCGGGAAACATAATGGATAACCAGACAATCTCCAATAACCTTCGTCTGGAGCCTTTCGACAAAACCTTCTGGAAGCCCCATGCGAAAAAGATCCGCTGGTCCACAGTTCAACCAATTTGCAGGAAGTTTCAAAAGATTCGCAGTGGCCTGTGCTGCATTGATCAATTTATCGGGGAGAGGTTCAGGATCTTTCAATATGTCACCTTCCATCATGGCGACTACGTCTACATCCTGCGTGGTTCTGGGAACAAG
>JAAYXQ010000081.1 GCA_012515825.1 Fibrobacter sp. | reverse complement strand
CTACATTTTCTTTAGCAGGAGCTGTTGCGGCTTGTGCATTAGAATCAGCAGCAGGTAAAGCTTTAGCAGGGGTAGCTTCAGCTTTAGCAGAAGTATCAGCTACTACATTTTCTTTAGCAGGAGCTGTAACGGCTTGTGCTTTAGAGTCTGTAGCAGGAGCTGCTTTTACAGGTTCATTTTTTACAGTTGCAGCGTTTGTAGGGGTTGTTGTTTTAACCGCAGTTGCTGGTTCTGCAGCAAGAGCAAACGTGGCTAATAAAAGAGAAATAAAAATAGTCTTTTTCATATTCGGTCTCCTAGAATAAAGCGTAATGTAAATTTTAGTAAAAAAACAGTTTTTTTTTTCATAAAAAAAACAAAAAGGTTCTAAAATATTATGTTCTTCTCATGATTTTTAAAAAAATACTCTTATTTGTTTGCTTTTTAACAGCTTTATCTTTTTCGCAGAGCTTGACCATTTATCGTAAGGCTACAGACGAATCTTCTCCCTTGGGTACTCTGAGTTATTCTGACTGGGTAAAAGAACTACCTATTAAACCCAAAAAAGTAAAGAAAACATATTATGTGAAAAATAAAAAGGGGAAGAAAGTAAAAAAAGTAAAATATGAGACCGTTACTCCTAAAGAACCACCGCGATTTATTCCTGTAAAATGCAAGTTTGGTTCGGGATACGCTAATCGTGCAGAACTTGCTCGCTTTTTTGAACGTTCTAAGGATATTAGTGGTACTTATTCTTCTAAAACAGGAACCGCTGTTTTACAAAAGTCTCCAAATAACCCTGGTAAATTTTCTTTAGTGATTTTAAATGGAACGGAAACAGAACGTGCTGAATTTGAGGTCGGTAATTTAGAGCTTAAAGAAGCCAATGGTCATAGTCGATTCCGTTTTCAAGAACCAGATTGTCGTTTAGACATCGATTATTTCAATAGGAAAATAACGATTCTGCAAAACGGCTGTGATGCATATTCTACACCGAACTTTAAGCTCGGGGGAGAATACGATAATTATACAGAAATAATTCGTCGTGCAGAAACATTCCATTTCCCAGAAACGAAGTATACTTTCAAGAAATTTTTATGGTGCCCTGAAGGTCCTGATTTTTGTGAGAAAACTAAGGATGAAAATGGAAAAGTGGAAATTGTGTGGAGCGTAAATGGGGAAGGCTTGATCGAACGTCGGAGTGGAGATCAAATTCATACGTATCGTCCGTATGAACGAATGATTCCTAATCGATCTGATTTTTATGATGGTGAAAAACCAATTGCTTTAAAAACGAAGCGTACCGATATGTCAAGTGAATGGATGCTTTGGCTATATTATCCAAAAGCAGAACGTTTTAAGATGGTGCGCATTGGGACAAGGAATGATGCGGCATACACTGAAATATACGAGTAAAAATGAAGCGAATAGAAAAAATACGTCATTTGTTTATAGATGTATCTCCGATTGAGAGGCTATTGGAATTTAGTACTCCCTATTATCCAGTGGTCTCAGGTGTACTAGACATTGTTTATGAAAAAAAAATCAAGATGATAGTCTCACCTTTAACATTACAACGAGTTTCCTATAGAGCGTTCTTAACTCAAAACGATGTTTTAGCTCGTCAATACCGCGAGTTTTTTACTCGATCCGATTTACTTTATCTAAGAGAAGTAGATTCAGAAATTGCTTTGAAGGCCGCTGAATTTCAAGCAAAATATTCTTTGAATATGGATGAATCGATCCAGTTAGCGACTGCTTTTTGGAGTGGTGCAGATGGCATTTTAACAGAAAATCAAGAATGGAAAAATTATTTAGATATTTCAGTGATTACCCTCCAAGATTTACTCTCTTCAGAGCAATTTAATATTTAAAGTTCTTCTCTATAAATTTTTACACATACTTTTGATGGTGTTATTCGGTCATGAAAATGCAAATGTTTTTATGATACTCATTTAGCACGTTATTTCATTTTTAAAAATCTGGTAACAATTCTTCGCACTCGTTTGATCAATTCGGCAAAGAATATGCTACACAGGTGGCCTAAACTCCAAATTTATTTCTGTTTGATTTTTAGTTCGATTAATACTTTTTCTGGGACTGAAAAATTATCGTGATGGCGAATAGCTTCTTTATAGATATAATCAAGGAGTTTGTATTCTTTGGCGAGAATACTAATTAGGGCACTATTTCGTAAGAAGAATTCATTCATATCTTTGATTTCATATTTTTCAACAAAAGCGTTTAAGTTCTCTGCAGCTTCCGTATATTTCTTGAGCCTTAAACTTTCCATCATCTTAAATTGAAGGGTTTGTGCCTCT
>JAAYXQ010000080.1 GCA_012515825.1 Fibrobacter sp. | reverse complement strand
GGCGAACCTGATCTTGGTTTAGTAGGCGAAATAGTGAAGGTAAATCCAAAAATTATCCATGATTTGTGGAATGCGGGTTGGACTTCAATTGTTAGTCCTATTTCTATAGGTGCGGGTGTTTCTTGGAATGTCAATGCAGATACAGCAGCGTCTGAGTTAGCTGTCGCGCTTCAAGCAGATCAATTTATTTTAGTGAGTGATGTGGCTGGCGTTTTAGATGATCAAAAGAAAGTGATTTCAAATCTAAACGAAACGGCAGTCGAGTCTTTAATCGCAGAAGGTGTTATTTCTGGTGGTATGATTCCTAAAGTGAGAGAGAGTATTAAATCTCTACGACGAGGATTAAAATCAATACATATTGTTGGCTGGAAAGATGCCGATCACCTTAAAAAACAAATCAATGGAGATTTTAATTATGGAACAATTCTGCAATAAAGATTGTTTTGATCAAGACAAAGATGTCATCGCCCCGCTTTATGGTAAAGCGTCTATCAATTTTGTAAAAGGCGAAGGTTCATACCTTTTTGACGCCGATGGGCATAAGTATTTGGATTTTGTTTCTGGTATTGCTGTAAATGCGCTTGGACACGCGTTCCCTGCGATCGTAAATGCAATTCAAGAACAAGCAGCTAAATTCACTCATGTGAGTAATTTATATCCAAATGAACTTCAGGTTAAATTAGCTCGCAAGTTATTAGCAGATTCCCCTTATACAAAAGCATTCTTTTGTAATTCGGGTACAGAAGCCAATGAAGCGGCAATTAAATTTGCTCGGAAGTATTTCAATAGAATTGGGCAACCTGATCGGGTTCAGATCGTCACATTCTTTAATAGTTTTCATGGCAGGACTTTTGGTGCTCTTTCTGCAACAGGGCAGCCTTCTTTGCAAGAGGGTTTTGGCTCTATGCCAGGTGGCTTTAGTCATGTGGCTTGGAATGATACCAGTGCCTTAAAAGCGATGGTCAATGAAAAAACATGTGCTATTATGTTAGAGCCTCTCGCTGCTGAAGGTGGAGTATTAACTATTAGTCCAGAAATGGTAACTACCATTAATGATTTACGCCACGAATTTGGTTGTTTAGTTATTACAGATGAAATCCAAACAGGATTAGGTCGGTTAGGTCTCTTTTATGGGGCTGATACTTATGGCTTAAAATCTGATATTACCACGCTCGCAAAAGCTCTTGGCGCTGGCCTTCCATTAGGTGCTACTTTGATGAGAAGTAAAGTCGCCGATACATTAAAAGCAGGTGATCATGGGACTACTTTTGGTGGTAACCCAATTGCTTGTGCCGCTGGCTTAGTGGTCGTCAATGAGATTAAAAAACCTTTATTCTTAGAAACGGTAAGTATACGCTCTCAACAACTAAAAGCGGGCTTGTCACAACTAGCTTCTAAATACAGCTTCTTAGGTGATGTACGGGGCGAAGGTCTTTTACTTGGTCTTTGTTCAGAAAAGCCTGTTGCCGAAATAATCACTCTTGCTCGTCAAGAAGGTTTATTGATTCTTCGGGCTGGGGCTAATGTTCTGCGGTTTTTGCCGCCTTTGAATGTAAGTGCTGAAGAAATTGAAGAAGCGCTTCAAAAATTAGATAATGCCTTAGCTCAGGTGGTTTAGGTTTTTTCTTCTCTAGGAGAGGGCTTATGTCTCAAAAAATCACCCTGTTTTTACTCTTTTTTGTTTTGCTATTGGCAGGCTGTGATTCACAAAAATCAAGGCAGGCTAAAGAACAACAAAATAAGAGTCTCTTTTCTATGGCCAAAATCAACTCTTGGTATGGAGCCAAAAGAGAAGTAAAACAAGAGGTTTCAGATACTACCTCTTCTTTGGATTCTTCTTCTTCTTTAGAAGTTTCTTTAATTGAATCCTCTTCTTCAGTAATGAACGCCTCTTCTACTTCAAAAATAAATGGAATAGAAGCAAAAGTAGACTCGTTTCAATTAGTCGTCGAAAATGCTTCTGGATCGGGATTCTATAAAGAAGGAGACTCCATTTTAGTTGTCCCTGAAGATAAACTAGATTCTGGATTATGTTTTCGAGAATGGGATGTATCCGATTCGATTTCTCTAAAAACAGATGAGGATTCTGATTCTGCTCAAGTGATTATGCCAAAAAAATCCGTTACAATCAAAGCCGTTTTTAGATCTTGCTATGATGGCTTAAAAACAGTGACGATTGGCAATTTAAAGTGGACTACGGAAAACATGAATATCTGGACTTTTTCTGGCTCTTGGTGTTACGATAATAAGAGTAATAATTGCAGACGCCATGGCCGTTTGTATGATTATGAAACTGCAAAAAAAGTTTGCCGTTCGGGTTGGCGTTTACCGACCGATCAAGAATGGAATGCAATGGCAAGTGCCGTAGGTAGCGAGGCTGGGCTTAAATTAAAATCAAGAGAAGGCTGGGTTGCTGAAGGCGAAAACAATGCCAATGGAATTAATGCAGTTGGATTTGGCGGTTTACCAGCAGGCATTTATTATGAAGGTAATTTCTTGTACCAAGGCTTGTACGCTTATTTTTGGACAGCGACAGAAGTCAATAGCAATATGGCTTGGTTTAGAAGCCTAAGCTATGATAATGATGAAATATATCGTCATTCAAATTATAAGCATGTGGCTTATTCTGTCCGTTGCGTTCAAGATATTTAATTAAAATCATTAATTGATAAATAACTAGGCCTTGCTTTAATAATCGCGCAGGGCCTTTTTTGTATTGTAAAAATGGAATTGAAAAATCGTATAACGATTCAAAAAAAACGATAGACCTTAAAACCAGATTATAAAGATTCGAAAAATAGAATCAACAGACAAAAAACAAATTAAAGAGTCAAATAAGATCAGATAATGGATCGCATAGAATTGGAAACAATTATAATGTGAAAAAAATCAAGCAATGATTTAGTGCAACTTGTCGAAAAAAACATAACGATTTGAAAAATCAAAAAAATAAATCGAATAATATCAAACCATGGATCGCGTAAAAAACGATTCAAAAAAATAACCCCTTTCGAAAAAGGGGTTATAAAAATATATCGAGTGTAATTTTCTCTTACTTGAATTCGACTTTTGGGGCTGTAGATGCTGTGGCATCTGCTGCAAATGGAACCTTAGGAGAAGCGCCAGCAAACCCTGCAACTAAATTGGTAGGGAACTGACGAATCAAAGTATTGTATTCTTTGACGATTTCGTTATAACGTTTGCGTTCCACAGAAATGCGATTTTCAGCGCCTTCTAATTGTACGCGTAAATCTTGGAACCCTTTATTGCTTTGTAAAGTAGGGTAGTTTTCGGTGACCATCATTAAGCGTTGCAAAGCCCCACCTAAAGAAGCTTGGGTCTCTTGGAAACGTTTCATAGCGGCTTCGTCGTTCAGCATATTCTCATCGACTTTCACAACGCCACCCATACGGCTTCTTGCGTCTACTATTTCAGTGAGAGTACTTTTTTCAAAGTTTGCTTCTCCCTGAACGGAGGCAACGATGTTTGGAATGAGATCAAAGCGGCGCTGGTAGGCGTTTTCGACTTGAGCCCATTTTTCTTTGACGGATTCGTCAAAGGCGATGATTTGGTTGTATATGCCTATGGTTCGAACGCCAATAAGGACGCCAATAATAGCGATTACTGCTATGATAATCAGAATGATTTTTTTCATTGAATCTCCATCGAATCTATTGTGTTTACAGTTTGTGTGAGTGCTATAATGTAATTGTGAGCTCGCTCCGTGATTTCTTTTTCATCACGAGTAGGGGGCTGTATTTTTAAGAAAGGGTATTCTTCATAAACGGTGTCATGAGATTCTGGGTAGATTTTATGATTTAAAAAATACACCCCGTAAAATAAAGGAAGTACTTGACGTTCTGTATCTAAGAAAAAGTCTAAAAGTGTTTTCCCTTGTTTCATATAGACAAATTGACGTCTAATCTGAATCAATTGACCACGAAGTTCTCTTTCGCATTGCAAACGAAGAGCTTGAAAATCAATAGTGAAATTAGGTAAAGGATCTTCTCCTAAAATACAAGCATGCCGATTCGCGATATGCAAAAATTCTAGAGGGAACGTGTCTTTAGATTGTTCAATACTTTCTTTTGTAAAAAAGAATCCAAAAGAGACCCCTGTTTTAGCGGCGCTTTTTAAAAGACCTTGAAGAGGCTCTAGTGATTCAGGAGAATTGTCTTTTAATATAAAGCTCATTTCCCAATTTTGTTTAAATGGGTTAAAGCCAGGCATTAAGCAATCGCCATGTAAGAATGCAGAAATTAAGTTGCTGCCAAGAGCTTCTAGCAACCATTCTTTCCACATGGATTTTTCAAATTCAGGAATACTTAAAATACGTTTCATAATATCTCCTACCAAGAACCGCCAGAACCACCGCCACCAAAGCGTCCACCGCCAAAGCCGCCACCAAATCCGCCGCTACGTCCACCAAATCCGCCGCTTCTACGACCACCGCCACCCATTTGACTAATAATCATTAAAAAGAGAATGTGTCTACCCGTTTTAGTAAAAAGCAGAAACAGAATTAGGATAAAAATAAATATTGCTTTTATAAAAGAAAACTCGCCTTTTTCTTCTGGAGCCGCAGCAAGTGAAACGTTATTTAAATCCAGAGTGACTTGTTTTTCTTTAGCGACATGAGAAGCCAAGGCCCAAGCTAGTGATATAACGCCTTCGCCATACTTGTGTTGCCTAAATGCGGGGATTAAAGTTTGTTGCTGTATCTTTTCTACTAAAACATCTGGTAAATAAGGTTCTGCTCCGTAACCTACTTCTACACTGCGGCGTTTTTGATTCATGGCAACAAAAATAAGGATGCCTTCATCAACGCCTTTTTTCCCTATACCAAAAGATTCTGCTGTCTTTAGCGCAAATTCTCTGGGGTCTTCTTCTCCAATATCTTGGTATAAAGCGGCAGCAAGGCCTACGCCTGTTTTATTGTAAAGTTCTTGAGCTATTAAATTAAAAGTCTCTGTTTCTTGCGTTGTGAGCAAGCGATTTTCATCAAATACATAAGAATTGACAGGAGGACTCGAAAATAAAAAGGGAGCAAAAAAGAGTAAGAAAATCCAAAAACGATTCATGACTTCAAGATAGCATTATTCTTTACATAAAAAACTAGCTTGAGTCGAAAAATCATTCAAATCTACTTTTTCTAAAAACTTAATAACGGCTTCGTATTCTGATTTGGCGATGACTTTTTCTTTTTTCAGAAAATTAATCTCAGGTCCAGTAAGTTGAAGCGAAACAGAGTATGAAATAATATTATTTCTACCTGCTTTCATTGCTTTTTGAATTTCAGAAGTCACCTTGGCTTGAATGGTGTTCTTTTGGTTGTTTGGATTATGGAAGAAAGATTTTGAGGCGAGACGATTTTCAATTAAATTGCACACATTCACAGTCTCTTTACAAGATAAGTAATAAGAACATTTTGTCTTTTTTGTTTTATACTGGATTTCAAGAGGTTTATCTAAACCAGTCTTTTTTAAGATCATGTGAGGGAAGTTGACTGCAATTTGGATTGTATACGGCCCTTGGTCAAAATTGACATTTTTGAGGGCAAAAGAAACTTCTCCAGCGTCTTTTGTATAGCGTTCTCCAAGCGTTCTATTATTTTGCATTACATAAATAGGAAAGTTTGGAATAGGACCTTCTTTGTCCGATACGTATACAGTAAAGGAAGGTAAAATAGGAGTGGTAATCTCGTACTCTTGTGGATCTTTAATAGATACGGTAATGTTCGAAAGTTTTTCTATAAGAGTCCGTTCTAATTCTTGATTGATACTAGATAAAGAAAAAGAACTATCGATAGGGTAAAATTCAGCAAGAGATTCTAATAAAGGAGGGTGTTTTAGAACTAGCATTCTTAAAGAGGTGAGTTTTTCAAAGGCATCGGCATATCGCTTC
>JAAYXQ010000079.1 GCA_012515825.1 Fibrobacter sp. | reverse complement strand
TTTGACAAGCCATTTATTTTAGTGGCGGTATTTACAAGCCAAGGGTACTTTGGAAAATCCGATGGAGGCATTAAAGGGCGCTATCCTAATACTTGGGAACGCCAATTTATGCGTATGCCTAAAGTCAGTAAAAGGCACCATCCAATTAGAATGCCGCACGAGACTCAATTTCAAAGTACGTTTGACATAAAGACAAACGCTGGAGATCTTGAAGTAAAGAATATAGGCAAGCTCACAAGAGAGCCTGAATACATTTCGTTTGAGAAAAAGAAAGATGGCATTCATTGGACCACATTTGCTCTCTATGCAGACCCTAATGAATACGAAAAAATAAGAGAAGAATGGAATTATCTCTTATCAGAAACGTCTCCACTACTTCTAGTAAAATAATTTAGCCACCTTGCGCTATTTCAATAACAATAACAGAATCACCCTCTTTGAGGGTGGTTTTTGACCATTCTGTACGTGCAATTACTTGCTGATTTAGTGCAGCCGCCACTCCAAGGCGATCACATCCTAAATCGGATAAAAATGTTTGAAGTGAAATAGTTGTGGCTACTTCGACGATAGTATTATTATAATATATTTGCATACACCCTTAATATACAAATATTATGAAAGCTCTTATTGTATCAGATATTCACGGAAGTGCGTCAGCCACTGAAAAAGCATTGGCCTATTTCGAATCATTTCATTGCGATTATCTCTTTTTATTAGGAGATTTGCTCTATCACGGGCCAAGAAATGTTCTTCCTCTTGGCCATGATACAATAGAAGTGGTAGAACTTTTAAATCCTCTTTCTGAAAAAATCATTGCTGTCCGTGGAAACTGCGACTCAGAAATGGATCAATCACTCTTATCTTTTTCTTGTATGGCCGATTATGTTCCTGTTTTTGACGAACCACACCGTCTTTTTCTAACTCACGGTCATCTCTGGGAACCCGCTTTATTCCCTAAATCCAAAACAGACGCCATCCTCTCTGGTCATACCCATCGTCCTTCTTTACAGTTTAATGTAAATGGCGTTTTATGTTTTAACCCTGGTTCCATCAGTTTACCTCGTGGTGAATTTGCTCCGACATTTGGTTTTTATAATCAAGGGGAATTTTCTTTACATCTATTAGAACAAGGTGAAGAAATAGCTAAAATGGCTTTCCCCACAAAGTAAATCCAATTTTCATCATTGATATAAACCAAAAAAAACTATTTTTAGTCGTATGGTTTTAAATATTATTTGGCTTTTATTCTTCTTTGGTGCATTTATTGCGTGCGTTGTTCAATGGTTGTTTTTGGGCGAAACTGGTATTTTTAATACAACCATACAAAGTGCTTTTGAAATGTCTAAAACGGCTTTTGAAATCGCACTTGGACTCACTGGAATTCTATCTCTCTGGTTAGGTATTCTAAAAATCGGTGAAAAAGCGGGAGCCATACAGATTTTGGCTAAACTAGTCAATCCCCTTTTTACACGCCTATTTCCAAGTATTCCTAAGAACCACCCAGTCACAGGCACCATGCTCATGAATATCAGTGCCAATATGCTTGGACTTGATAACGCAGCCACTCCTATGGGCTTAAAAGCCATGAAGGAACTTCAGGAATTAAACCCCAATAAAGAAGTGGCAAGTGATGCTCAAATTCTCTTTCTTGTATTAAATGCGAGCGGCCTTACTTTAATTCCAGTAAGCATCATGACCTATAGAGCCCAACTTGGTGCAGCAAATCCTTCTGACGTCTTTTTACCTATCCTTCTTGCTACTTTTTTCAGCACCATCGTAGGCATATTAGCGACTAGTTTCTTTCAAAAAGTGGAGATCAAGCACCCCGTTACTATCGCCTGGTTGTTAGGTCTTTCTACAGCTGTTTTTGGTACGCTATTTTATTTTTCACGCCTTACAGCAGAAGAACTTGGAGCCAATAGTTTATTTGTTAGCGGACTTGCTTTATTTGGGATTATTATCGCTTTCTTAGGCCTTGCTGTCTATAAAAAGGTTCAAGCTTTCGAAGCTTTTGTAGAAGGAGCAAAAGAGGGGTTTAATACCGCTGTGATGGTCATTCCGTATTTAGTGGCCATATTAGTTGGTGTCGCTGTGTTTAGAGCAAGCGGTGCCATGGATTTATTATTGAATGGGGTTTCTTACCTATTATCTTTAGCTGGTATTGGAAACGATATTGTTCCTGCTTTGCCAACGGCTTTTATGAAGCCCCTTTCTGGAAGCGGGGCCCGCGGGATGATGATTGAAGCCATGAAAGTATATGGCCCAGATAGCTTTGCTGGCCGCTTGAGTTGTATGTTCCAAGGTGCAGCAGATACCACTTTCTATATCATTGCCGTATACTTTGGTTCCGTTGGTGTTCGAAAAACAAGGCACTCCATTGCATGTGCGTTATTAGCCGACCTCGCTGGAGTTATTGCAGCGATTTCTATCGCTTACATATTCTTCCCTCCAACATAGTCGGCTTTAGTTTTTTTCATCTAAAAACAACTGTTATTGACGGTGATGGTTTTTTCATTACATCACATTATCACTATGGTTGACGGGAATGGTTTTTTCACGATTAAATCTAATTTACTATTGTTGACGGAAATGGTATTCTCATTAAAACAAATAAATGATATTATTGACGGTAATGGTATTACCTCCTCGCTTGGTTGACTGTCCAGTCAAAAAGCTCGTCGGCAATATCCATTCCCGTCTGCTAATTAGCTAGTGTTTGTTAATTGAATTGAGTTGTTTTTTCATTTGAACCTTCACTATTTGATTAGCTAATCAAATAAACGTTCGGTTCCTCATGAAAAAACTCGGCTATTTTAGATGAAATTCTCATTGTTTCGGCATGAAAAAACGGGCTTATTTAGAGGGGCGTCTCATTTTCATACAAGCATTGCTGTGCCCTTGTAAAAGGTACAAGTATTTGTATTGGAACCATTTTTTGATATGTTTTTTACGTTACCTTAGACAATAAAAAAACCGCTGATTTTATTTCAGCGGCTGTTTTCATAATCAAGAAAGATTACAGAATATTCACAATAAGACCCATAGAAGCTTCTACAGGACTGAAATCAGAACTTATGT
Organism: Fibrobacter sp.; assembly: GCA_012515825.1. GTDB lineage: Bacteria > Fibrobacterota > Fibrobacteria > Fibrobacterales > Fibrobacteraceae > Fibro-01. The sequence continues at coordinate 1,103 of JAAYXQ010000079.1, read as the reverse complement.
TTTCCACTTCTGATGTACTATACATATCTGATAATCCAATTAAGAATTTCATATTAAAAGCAATTCTCGTGTTAATTATAACAGAAAAACCACCGACTAAACTCCAATCAATAGGAGTTCTAAGAGAAGCATCCATCAAATCATATTCTTTATCAGAAGGACCTGTCGAAACTTCAAGTTTATCATACAAATTTACAGACATCTGAACACCTGTATCAAAAGCAAGACGAGATCTAGCACCCTTAAACTTAAAGAATAAAGGAACATCTACACTCATCTGAGAAAAACGATAACGGTTATCCATTGACTCTTCAGATATAACAGCAGAAACATTTCTCATTTTAAATAAAGCACCTGCAGTCATTCCAACAGTCGATTCGTTTAAAGGGAAAATGACAATAAGACCTGCATTCCAGAATAAACCAGAAAAATCAGGCATGTCTACATCAGAATTCAAGAACATTGCACTTCCTAAAGAAGCACTAATCGCTAATTTCAATTCAATTGGATAATAATTTCTCAATGCTTTAACATCCGTTCTTGATGGAGCATCGTTTTCTATGACAATCGGTTGACGATTAGTTTGTCTAGCAGGAACTCTTATCACAATTGGTTCTGGCTTAGGTTGAACCACCATACGTTTTTGAGAAGACGTGTTTTGTGTTGGGGCTGGAGCACCGCTGATTTGTGCAGGAGGTTCTTGAGCCACCATTGCAGAAGGCTCTTTTTGAGTGACGGGAGCAGCAGGAGCCACTGTTTTCTCTGTACTTGAAGAAGTAGAAGAAACAGCAGGAGCAGCATCATCAACGACATCGATAGATGCAGGTACTTGCTCTGCAGCTGTCAATAATGAAAATGAACACGCTAAACCCAAAATCAATTTTAATGAAATATTCACATTAGCCTCCAAATAAATTTGTAAATAAAATTAGATAAAAAAGATTAGATATGCACTTATTTTTCTAACAAAACCATTGTTTCTATATGAGAAGTGCCTGGAAATAAATCCAACGGTTGTATTTTTTTGATTTTATAGCCTTTTGAATTCCAAACGGTCAATTCTTTTGGAATCACATCTGTACCGCAGAAAACATGAACCACTC
>JAAYXQ010000078.1 GCA_012515825.1 Fibrobacter sp. | reverse complement strand
CGAATGGTTTGGAAATTATACTTTCCGTGATTCCATTTTTTTTGAAATCCCCACCAATCAGCACGACGCTCTAATTCCACAAAACGATCTTCTCTAAATGTTTTGATTTTATATGGCCCACTCACGATAGGAAAATCATAACGAATAGAATTAAAATCTAAGTCCTTCCAAAGATGCTTTGGAAATGCAAGCATTCCTGCGGCTTCCCAGAAATTACCCCAATGGACTTCTTTTGCTGTTATAGATAAAGTTAAAGAATCGATTATTACAGGCCGTTCAAAGCGACTTAACCCCACCTTAAATATAGGAGTCAAATTTTTTGGATCCATTATCACATCATAATAGAACTGAACATCTTCAGCAGTAATCTTTTTCCCATCACTAAAACGTGCTTTTGGATCTAAGCGAAAGGTAAAGGTTTTCCCATCTTCAGAAATTTCAAAAGACTCTGCAAGAATTCCTATTTCACGATCTTCTGTAGAATGTAGACTTACAAGAGGTTCAAACATTAAACCCATTAAACCTGCAGAAAAGCTATTGTAATCCTGCCACATATTAAAAGATTTAGGCATGGAAGAGCCCCAAAGATTGACGGCTCCACAAGGCACAGCATCTAAAGAAGCGATGGGATCATATTCTCCTGTAGAGTTAGAATCGTAAACTGCTTTTTCAGGACAGTTTTCTAAAGCACTTGTTTTTACAGTTTTCTTTTCATCACAGCCATTCAGCAAAAATATAAAACAACCTAAAAAAGCTAATAGTTTGTATCGATTCATTTTTTCTCCTTCTCTAGCTGCTCAAGAGCGGCACCAGCGGCTTCTTGTTCGGCTTTCTTTTTAGAAACACCACTTCCTCGTCCATAAACAACACCATCGAGAAGTACTTCCACATCAAAAACTTTATGATGTTCAGGCCCCGATTCTCGTATCACCTTGTATTCAGGAAGAGGCTTTGATTTAGATTGCATCACTTCAAGAAGAGCACTCTTATGATTGACAAATTCCTCTCCTGCCACAATGGATTCAATACGAGGAAAATGAAACCGTTCGAGAATTTCTCTCACAGAATTAAGCCCGCTATCCAAGTATACCGCACCAAGAATTGCTTCAAAAGCATCAGCCAAAATATTTTCTTTATTTCGACCGCCCATTCGGGCTTCGCCTTTTCCTATTCTTATATAAGTACCTAAATCCCATAATAACGAAGTCTGAGCTAAAGCATGGCCAGAAACGACTGCACTTTTACACTTAGACATCTGACCTTCTGGGGCATCTGGAAATTTTTTATACAAATATTCTGTGACGAGCATATTCAAAATAGAATCCCCTAGAAATTCCAATCGCTCGTTATTTTCTGTATAAGGAATATCCTTACCAGCAATCCAAGACCGATGCACTAATGCGTGAGCAAGCAATGCTGGGTCTTTGAATCGATACCCAAGCTTCGCCTCAAGCCCGTCTCCAGACTTGTGGCGAAACCAGAGTCTCATAATTTTTCGAATAACGTTTGTTTTTTTCTTCAAAGAATTACCACCATAAAAAAAGGCAACCTAAGGTCGCCTTAATTGATTTTCAAACAAAAACAATCCGAACTTTTAATTAAGCGTTCTTCTTGCTTTCAATAAAGGAAACCACATCGGAAACCTTGATAAACTTTTCAGAATCAGAATCCATAATTTCTAGATCGAATTCGTCTTCGAGAGCCATGACTAACTCAACGCGATCCAATGAATCAGCACCAAGGTCATTCACAAAAGTAGAATCAAGAGTAACGTCTTCAGCTTTAACACCAAGCTTTTCAACAACTACGTCTGTGACTTTTTTAATAAGTTCTTCGTTCATTTTATAACTCCATTATAAGGTTTGAGATAAAT